>JANXOE010000214.1 GCA_025353745.1 Hymenobacter sp. | reverse complement strand
GGTGAACAGCATTGTGCAGCAAAGCAGCACGGGCCACGCCACCACCGTCATCGGCGGCCTGGCCGTGGGCATGGAAAGCACCGTGCTGCCCATTCTGGTGCTGGCGGCCGGCATCGTGCTGAGCTTCAGGGCGGCGGGCCTATACGGCGTGGCCATCGCGGCGGCCGGCATGATGGCCACCACGGCCATGCAGCTCGCCATCGACGCCTTCGGGCCCATTGCCGACAACGCCGGCGGCATCGCCGAAATGAGCGAGCTGCCCAAGGAAGTGCGCGAGCGGACCGACGTTCTGGACGCTGTGGGCAACACCACGGCCGCCACCGGCAAGGGCTTCGCCATCGCCTCGGCGGCCCTCACTTCCCTGGCTTTGTTCGCGGCCTTCATGGGCACGGCGCACATCGACACCATCGACATCAGCAACGCCGACGTGCTGGCCGGCCTCTTCGTGGGGGCCATGATTCCGTTCATTTTTTCGGCCCTGGCCATCGCCGCTGTGGGCCGCGCCGCCATGGCGATGGTGCAGGAAGTGCGGCGCCAGTTCCGCGAAATTCCGGGCATCATGGAAGGCACCGGCCGGCCGGAATACGAGAAGTGCGTGGCCATCAGCACCAACGCGGCCATTCGGGAGATGATTTTGCCCGGGGCCATCGCCCTGCTCACGCCCATCGCCTTCGGGTTTTTGTTCGGCCCCAAAGTGCTCGGCGGCCTGCTGGCCGGCGTCACGGTGAGCGGCGTGCTGATGGCCATGTTCCAAAGCAACGCCGGCGGGGCCTGGGACAACGCCAAAAAATCGTTTGAGAAAGGCGTAATGATCGACGGCGTGATGCAGTACAAAGGCTCCGACGCCCACAAAGCCTCCGTCACGGGCGACACCGTGGGCGACCCTTTCAAGGACACGTCGGGCCCGAGCATGAACATCCTCATCAAGCTCATGAGCATCGTGTCGCTGGTCATCGCCCCGCACATTGCCGCGAAAACCACCGCGCCTGGGGCCGCCGCCGCGCCCGAAAAGGTGCGCGTCGAGCAAGCGTTTCGCCCCAGCGTGCGCTACTCCGAAACGCTGGTTCCGGCTGCGGCCCGGGTTCTTTCCGCCGCGCTGCGCCGGGAATAGCGCCGGGCCGCGCCACGGATCAGGCAGGCTATCGGAACTATGGATTGATCGGATTGGGTAAATTCGTTGGATTTTGAGGCCGGTTCGGTTTCGATAAAATGGCTAGGAGGGCTGCTCTCTGAAGCGACCTTTTTAGTCATTTTTTTCTTGTTGCAACCCCAACCTTTGCCATCGCCTCAATCGTCGTCAAAACCCGACGAATCTTCCCAATCCGATAAATCGTGGTTCCGACAGTAGCTTTGCGGCTCCATTTTCACCCGCACCGCATGGGCTCGTCCCCCAATATCACCCTTCACGACAAAGCGTTTCGCCCTTATCTGTCGGCCGCGGAGCTGGCCGTGGTCGTCGACCGGCTGGCCGTTCGCCTCAGCGCCGATTACGCCGGCCGCCGGCCCCTGTTCGTGGTGGTGCTCACGGGGGGCTTCATGTTCGCTTCGGACTTGCTAAAGCGCTTCACCGGCGACTGCGAAATTGTATTTATCCGGGTGGCGTCATACGAAGGCACCGGCAGCACCGGCCAGGTACAGGAAATCATGGGCCTGCGCGAAGACGTGCAGGGCCGCGACCTGATTCTGGTCGAGGACATCGTGGACACGGGCACCACCCTGCACCACCTGCTGCCCACGCTGCGGGCCCACCGCCCGGCGTCCATCGAAATCGCGGCGCTGTTTTTTAAGCCCGCCAGCCTGCGCCACGAGCTGACGCTGAAGTACATCGCCCAGGAAATCCCGAACGATTTCGTCGTTGGCTACGGCCTTGATTACGACGGGCTCGGCCGCAACCTGCCCGAAGTGTACGTGGCCGTGTAGGGCCCTCAGCCGCCGTCCTTTGTTACGGATTGATTAACTTTCCCCGACCAACCCATCCCGCGCTTGCGCGCAAAGCCCCCGTTCTTCATGCTGAATATTGTACTGTTCGGCCCGCCCGGCGCGGGCAAAGGCACCCAGAGCCAGAAGCTTATTGCCCACTACAACCTCGTCCACCTGAGCACCGGCGACCTGCTGCGGGCTCAGATTGCCCAAGGCACCGAGCTGGGCCTGCGCGCCAAAAAGCTGATGGACGAAGGCCTACTCGTGCCCGACGACGTGGTCATTGGCATGATTGACAACGCCCTGACCGCCAATAAATCGGCCGCCGGCTTTATATTCGATGGCTTCCCGCGCACCGTGCCGCAGGCCGAAAGCCTCGACCGCCTGCTGGCCCAGCACCAAGCCCAAATCGGCTGCATGGTGGCCCTCGAAGTGAAGGAAGAAGAGCTGGTGACCCGCCTGTTGGAGCGCGGCAAAACCAGCAACCGCCCCGACGACCAGGACGAAACCAAAATCCGCCGCCGCGTGACGGTGTACAACACCGAAACGGCCCAGGTGGCCGGCTATTACGCCGCCCAGCACAAGTTCCACGCCCTCAATGGCATCGGGGCCATCGACGGCATCTTCGGCCAGATCTGCGTCATCGTTGACCAGCACCGTGCGGCTGCGAGCGCGGCCCCGGCCGCTGCAGCGGAAGAAGTAAAAGCGTAAATTTGCTCGACGGAGGGGCGGGGCTTGCCCCCGCCCGTCGCTGAAACGAAAGGTTGCCCGGCCCGCCCGCGAGCCGTTGCGCCGACGACGTTCAGCGACGGGCGGGGGCAAGCCCCGCCCCTCCATTATACCCCAACCCATTCCCGTGGCTTCCAATAACTTCATCGACTACGTCAAGCTCACCTGCCGCTCGGGCAAGGGCGGGGCGGGCTCCCACCATTTCTTTCGGGCCAAGGGCCTGCCCAACGGCGGCCCCGACGGCGGCGACGGCGGCCGCGGCGGCCACATCATCCTCGAAGGCAACTCGCAGCTCTGGACGCTGCTGCACATGCAATACCAGAAGCACGTGTTTGCCAAAGACGGCGAAGGCGGCGGCGAGAACCTGCGCTCCGGGGCCCAGGGCGAAGACATCGTGCTGCAAGTGCCGCTTGGCACGGTGGCCCGCAGCGTCGAAACCGGCGAGCAAATCCTGGAAATCACCGAGCACGGCCAGCGCCTCATCCTGGTGCCCGGCGGGCGCGGGGGGTTGGGCAACGACCACTTCAAAACCCCCACCAACCAAGCCCCCAGCTACGCCCAGCCCGGCGAGCCGGCGGTGGAGGCCATGATCGTGCTGGAGCTGAAGCTGCTGGCCGACGTGGGCCTCGTAGGCTTTCCGAACGCGGGCAAAAGCACCTTGCTGTCCGTGGTTTCGGCGGCCAAGCCCAAGATTGCCGACTACGCCTTCACTACCCTCGTGCCCAACCTGGGCGTGGTGGCTTACCGCGATTTCAAGTCGTTCGTGATGGCCGACATCCCCGGCATCATTGAGGGCGCGGCCGAAGGCAAGGGGCTAGGTACGAGGTTCCTGCGCCACATCGAGCGTAATTCCATGCTGCTCTTTATGATCAGCTGCGACAGCCCCGACATCGTGGCGGAGTACGGCGTGCTGCTGGGCGAATTGCAGCAGTTCAACCCCGAGCTGCTCGACAAGAAGCGCCTGCTGGCCATCACCAAAACCGACATGCTCGACGAGGAGCTCGAAGCCGAGATGCGCGCTTCGCTGCCGGGCGATTTGCCGCCCACCGTCTTCATTTCCAGCCTGACGAATAAAAATATTCAGCCGCTGAAGGACATGATTTGGAAGGCGTTGCACGAGTAGCGCGGGGCGGCCCGCGCCGCAGTCCACTTCGGGCGCCTCCGTGGCGCTGACTACCAAAACAATGTTTGGGTATTTTGGCTGTGCCACAATGGCAGCCTCATGCCCTTTGGCAAACTCCTTGCGCCGGGGCCCTTGCCGCAAGGCCCAACCCCGTGAAAAACCCATTCCGACGCATATTTCCGACAATGGCTAACGATAACAACCTGCCCCAGGACGACAACCTGGCCGCCGACCCCGCCCACGCTGCTGGCGAAATGACCGATGGCGACGCCGCCGCCGATACTGTGGGCTCGCGCACCGATGCCGAGCTGGCCGACCTCAAAGACAAGTACCTGCGCCAGGCCGCCGAGTTCGAGAACTACAAGCGCCGCACCACCAAGGAACGCATCGAGCTGTTTAAGACCGCCAACCAGGAATTGATGACGGCCCTGCTGCCGGTGCTCGACGACTTTGACCGGGCCCGTGCCGCCACCCGCGACACCACCGACGCCGACGCCGTGCGCGAAAGCATTGCCATTATTTACAATAAATTCAACAAAACCTTGCAGCAAAAGGGCCTGACCGCCATGGAGGCCAAGGGCGGCGACTTCGACGCCGAGCTGCACGAGGCCATCACGCAGATTCCGGCGCCGAGCGACGATTTGCGCGGCAAGATTGTTGACGAGGTAGAAAAAGGCTACTATTTGGGTGACAAGGTGATTCGCCACGCCAAAGTGGTTTTGGGACAATAAATTACTTTCTATTCAGGTGGAGCTTGCGAATGTTTCCGTCGCTTTTGGATTGATTTTTTAGTCGGTTCAGCGCGATGAATGCCTTTCGGAAGACCTGCCTGGCAGACGATTTTTACTAGTAAAAATGGCAACCAAGCAGGATTATTACGAAGTATTGGGCGTGACCCGCAACGCGGCCGGCGACGAGATAAAGTCGGCGTACCGCAAGATGGCCATCAAGTACCACCCGGACAAAAACCCCGACGACCCCACGGCCGAGGACAAATTCAAGGAGGCGGCCGAGGCGTACGAGGTGCTGAGCAACGCCGACAAGCGGGCGCGCTACGACCGGTTCGGGCACCAGGGCATGGGCGGCAACGGCGGCGGGGCCCCCAATATGGAGGATATCTTCTCGCAGTTTGGCGACATTTTTGGCGGGGGCGGCGGCTTCGAAGGCTTCTTCGGGGGCCGTCAGGGCGGCCGGCGCGTGCGGAAAGGCTCGAACCTGCGCATCAAGCTGAAGCTTGATTTAGAGGAAGTTGCCAACGGGGTTGAGAAAAAAATTAAGGTAAAGCGCTACGTGGCTTGCCAGCCGTGCAGCGGCACCGGGGCCAAAAACGGCACCGACCTGAAAACCTGCGCTACCTGCCAGGGCAGCGGCCAAAGCAAGCGCGTGGTGAACACCATGCTGGGCCAGATGGTGAGCAGCAGCACGTGCCCCACCTGCAACGGCGAAGGCAAAACCATCACCACTACCTGCGACGTGTGCAAGGGCGAAGGCCGCCAGCTGCACGAGGAAGTGATTCCGATCAACATCCCCGCCGGCGTGGCCAACGACATGCAGCTCAGCATGAACGGCAAGGGCAACTACCCCGAACGCGGCGGCGTACCCGGCGATCTGCTCATCCAGATTGAAGAAGAGCCGCACGAATTTTTGAAGCGCGACGGCAACAACATCATGTTCGAGCAGTACATCTCGTTCGTGGATGCGGCCCTGGGGGCCAACCTGGAAGTGCCCACCATCGAAGGCAAAGTAAAAATTAAAGTGGACCCCGGCACCCAGCCGGGCAAGATTTTGCGCCTGCGCGGCAAGGGCATCAAAGACCTGAACGGCTACGGCCGCGGCGACCAGCTCCTCCACCTGAACGTGTGGACGCCGAAAAGCGTGAGCGGCGAAGAGCGCGAGCTGCTCGAAAAGCTGCGCGACTCGCAGAACTTCGTGCCCCACCCCGGCAAGAACGAAAAAGGCTTTTTTGAGAAAGTAAAAGAATATTTCCAGTAGCCTGAGCGCTGCTTCGACGTGAGCGCCCCGTCTGGCTTCGGCCGGGCGGGGCGTTTTTGTTGGGGGGCGGGGTGGGCCGCCGGCTTTTCGCCGGCTGCCCGCTAATCGTTGCTCTTGTTTTGCGTGCCTTGGGGGCCCTGGCGATTATCGGGCAGCCGGCAAAAAAGCCGCCCGCCCGGCCGCAGAAAATATGTTTCCTTGCGGCTGTAATGGCGGGCCGCGGGCGGCGATTAACTCCCCGAAATTATTGCTCCGCATGGGTTCCGTTGCTACTTCGACCGATTTCGTGGGGGCCCTGCAAGCGTACCAGCCGCTGCTGCGGCGCGTGGCCCGCCTCTACTGCCAGGACGCCGACGACCGCCAGGACTTGTTCCAGGAAATCGTGCTGCAGCTGTGGCGGGCGTGGCCGCGCTACAAGGCCCTGCCGGACGCCAAATTCAGCACCTGGCTCTACCGCGTGGCCCTGAACGTGGCCATTGGCAGCCTGCGCCGGCGCGCGCGCCGCCCCGCGGCGGGGGCCCTCGATGGCGAAGCGCTGCAAGTGGCCCAACCCCCCGAAGCCGCGCCTTTTGAGCCCGAAGAAACGGCGGCGCTCTACCGGGCCATCGGCCGGCTGTCGGAGGTTGACAAAGCCTTCGTGCTGCTATACTTGGAAGACCGCACATATGAAGAAATGGCTGATATTCTAGGCATTACGCAAAATAATGTGCGCGTGAAAATGCACCGTGTGCAGGAAAAGCTCCGCCAATTATTGGTTCGCCGCTAATTACTAATACTAACAAGTATGGAACTCGACGATTTGCGCCAACAATGGCAGCGGCCCGCCGCGCCCGACGTCCCTTTACTCACCGAACAAAGCCTCCGCGCCATGCTCGCCAACCCCACCGAAAGTCCCGTCGCCCGAATGAAGCGCAACGCCCGCCGCGATCTGGGGCTGGGCTTGGCGGTTGTCGTACTCAACTTCTTCAACCTGCAGAGCTGGTTCCGATTCGCGGCAAGCAGGGCGAGCGGGGGGGTGTTGTGGTGGTCATTGCTGCTGGGAAGCACGGGTTTGCTTGTTGTACTGTGGAATACCGGCGTTAAAATGCGGATTCTGAGCCGGATGGAAGGCGAAACTTCCAGCCTGCGCGACCACCTGCTGAGCCTGGTGCACCAATTCCGGGGCCTGTTGCGGGCCAGCGTGCGCACCGGGCTGGGGCTGGCCGCGCTGCTGGTGCTGCTGCTGCTGTATGCCGGTTATGAAAAGCTGGTTTTCTACCTGCGCCCCGGCGCGGGTGACCAGCTCACGCACTGGCTCCTGTTCGGATCGGGGGTGCTGGCGACCTTGCTGGCGTTCGGCCTGGCCTACAAAAACGGCAATGCCGTTCGGCAGCGCCGCTACGGCCAGTACCTCGACCGGCTGGAAGCAAACCTGCGCGAGCTGGACGAGCCGGGGCCCGGCGGGGCCTGAAGCCCGCGTTTCATTCGTATTCTTGCAACTTTCTATTTTTCCATACCGGCTGCTGCCATGACTCCCATTCTCGAAGCCCTGGACGTGCGCAAGACCTACGCCGCGCACACCGCCCTCGACGGGGTGAGCCTCGCCATTCCCGAACAGAGCATTTTCGGGCTGCTGGGCCCCAACGGCGCGGGCAAAACCTCGCTCATCCGCATCATCACCCAGATCACGGGGGCCGACGCGGGCGAAATCCGCTTCCGGGGCCAGCGCCTGAGCCCCGCCCACATCGGCGAAATCGGCTACCTGCCCGAGGAGCGCGGCCTCTACAAAAAGATGAAAGTGGGCGAGCAGCTCCTCTACCTGGCCCGGCTGCGGGGCCTGGCGCGGGCCGACGCCGTGGCGCGCATCAAGCAGTGGCTGGCGCGCCTGGAGCTGACGCCCTGGGCCCAGAAAAACGTGGAAGACCTGAGCAAGGGCATGCAGCAGAAGGTGCAGTTCATTGCCACGGTGCTGCACCAGCCCAAGCTCATTATTCTCGACGAGCCATTTTCGGGCTTCGACCCGATCAATGCCAACCTGATCAAGGACGAGATTCTGGAGCTGCGCGCGCAGGGGGCCACCATTATTTTCTCGACGCACCGCATGGAGTCGGTGGAGGAATTGTGCGACAGCATTGCCTTGATTAACAAGGCGAAAAAAGTGCTCGACGGCCCGGTGGCGCAAATCAAAAACCAGTTCAAAACCAACACCTACGAAGTGGAAGGCCGCGGCGAGCTGCTGCTGCTGCACCCCGATTTTGAGGTGCTGGAGCAGCACCCCCGCGAAAACGGCCACGTGTACGCCCGCATCCGGCTGCACGCCGGGGCCACGCCCAACGACCTGCTGCGCTTCCTGATTTCGCAGCTCGAAGTGCAGGCCTTCCGCGAGCGGATTCCGAGCATCAACGAGATTTTTATCCAGCGGGTGGGCGAAACCATGCCCGACGCCGTGGCCGAAGCCGCCCACGCCCGCTAATTTCCTTCCGCCGTCATGGACAAAATCTGGCTCATCATCCAGCGCGAATACCTCACGCGGGTGCGCAAAAAGAGTTTTCTGGTGGTTTCGCTGCTGGCCCCGCTGTTGCTGGCGGCTTCGTCGCTGGCCATCGGCAAGCTGAGCGCGGGGGCGGCCCCCGACACGGTGGCCGTGTACGACAACAGCGGCCTGCACCTGCTGGCCCGCCTCGTGAGCAACGACGACGTGCAGTTTGTGCCGGCCCTGGGGCCCTCGCTGGCCGCGGCGGAAGCCGCCTTCAAAAAAGCCGCGCCCAAGCAGGACGCGCTGCTGTACGTGCCCGCCGGCCTGGGCCTCGACAACGCCGAGGGCATCCAGCTGCTCAGCAACGGCAACGTGCCGCTCAAGCGCCAAAACCTCGTCAGGTCGGCCGTGAGCAAGGCGCTGGGGGCCCTCAAAATGGAGCGATCGGGCCTGAAACAGGAAACCATCGACAACCTGCAAGCCAAAATCGACCTGACGGCCATCAACCTGGACGAGCAGGGCGGCGGCCGCAACGACGTGGACGTCACCACCAGTATGGCCTACGTGCTGTCCATTTTGGTGTACATGTTCATTTTCATCTACGGGGTGCAGGTGATGCGCGGCGTGAGCGAAGAAAAGTCGAACCGCATCATGGAAGTCATGATTTCGTCGGTGAAGCCGTTCCAACTCATGATGGGCAAAATTCTTGGCATCGCGGGCGTCGTGCTCACGCAGTTCGGGCTGTGGCTGGCGCTTTCGTGGGGCCTCACCACGGTGCTGGTGCCGCTGCTGCTGAAGGACAAGCCGGCCGTGGCCGTCGCGGCCCGCCCCGCCACCGCTACAAACGCCGCGCCGGCCCCCACGACGGCCCCCGGCAGCGAAGCGGCGCCCGCTGCCGCCGATGCGCCGCCCGTGGCCGTGCCGCGCCCCGGGGCCCCATTCAGCATCTGGAGCTTGCTGAGCGGCTTGCCCATCGGCAGCATCATCGGCGGTTTTTTGTTCTTTTTCCTGGGCGGGTACCTGCTGTATTCGGCCATGTTCGCGGCTATCGGCTCGGCAGTAGACGACCAGACCGACGCCCAGCAGTTCATGTTTCCAGTGACCATTCCACTCATCCTGAGCTACATTGTCAGCATCAACGTCATCATCAACGGCGACCCGAACGGCCCCCTGGCGTTTTGGCTGTCGATGATACCGTTTACCTCGCCCATTGCCATGGTGATGCGCCTGCCCTTTGGGGTGCCGCTCTGGCAGCTGTTGCTGTCGGGGGCCCTGCTGGTGGCCGGTTTCGTGGGCGTGACGTGGGTTGCGGCCCGTATCTACCGCGTGGGCATCCTCATGTACGGCAAAAAAGCGACGTACAAAGAGCTGGGCAAGTGGATGTTCTATAAAGGGTAGCCACGGCCGCCGAATCATCGCCGCCGGCTTGCTTGTTGCAGCAGCGAGGGCCGGCCGCAAGCAGGGCCCCGCAAAATTGCCCGTCCGCAAAACCCGTTTTCAACCTTGCGAAACCTTGCGCTAACATTGGTCTGCCTGCTCGCCCTGTGCAGCTTCACGCGGGGCGACCGGCCCGCCTACCGCCTGTTTGCGGCCGATAGCCAAGCCGCGGACTACGACCAGATGCTCGCCGACCTGGCCCAGGCCGACGTGGTGCTCTTCGGCGAGCTGCACAACGACCCCGTGGCCCACTGGCTGGAACTCCAGGTAGCCAAGGACTTGCAGCGCCTGAAAAAGCCCGGCGGGCTGGTGCTGGGCCTCGAAATGTTCGAGCGCGACGTGCAGCCACTGGTGGCCCAGTTCGCCGCCGGGGCCCTGCCCGACTCGGCCTTCGAGCGCCAGGCGCGCCCCTGGCCCAACTACGCCACCGACTACCGCCCGCTGTTGCAGTGGGCCCGCGAGAATAAAATCGCCGTCGTCGGCACCAACGCCCCGCGTCCCTTCGCCAAAACTGTGGCCCAGGGCAGCCTCCGGGCCCTCGACCGGCTGCCCGCCGCCGACCGGGCCCTGCTGGTTCCCTTGCCGCTGAAGGTCGATTACGACCTGCCGGGCTACAAAAACATGGCTGCCATGTTCGGCGGTGGGAGCGGGGCCCACGGCGGCGGGGCCCAGAACATCATCCAGGCCCAGGCCCTGAAAGACGCTACAATGGCGTACTTCATCCGCGCCGGCCGCCAGCCCGGCCAAACCATGCTTCACCTCAACGGCAGCTACCACTCCGACCGCCACGACGGCATCGTGGCCTACCTGCGCCGGGCCGCCCCCACGCTGCGCGTGCGCACCCTGAGCGTGGTGGCCCAAACCCGGCTGGAGCAGCTGGAAAAAGACAACGTGAACCTGGCCGATTACGTGGTGGTGGTGCCGGATGACATGACCAAGACGTATTAAATTTTGCCCGCTGCCCTGCCGGGCAATTTTACCGTCGCGCCGGCTGGCGCGAAACTGGCCGGTGCGCCAACGGCGGAATCAAATTTGAGACGACGGTGCAGGCTTGGCAAGCCCCATCCAAAACCTAAGCCAATTTGTGCCGTCCGTATGGGCGCTTGGTAACTGATGGTGGCAACAAAGCTGTTTAGAAAGTCGGATTGCCGGTCATGCTGAGCCTGCCGAAGCATCTCTCCCGCACACTAATCAAATGATTTAGTAAGCGGGAGAGATGCTTCG
>JANXOE010000100.1 GCA_025353745.1 Hymenobacter sp. | reverse complement strand
GGCCCCCATCTTTTCGTCCCGCTCGCGCAACATCATCAAAGTGTTTCGGCGCTTTGGCATGGGCGGCATCGCCTTTCTGACGCCGATTCTGCTCTCGCCCATCGGCGGCACGGTCATCGCCACGCTGCTGGGCGTGCCCCGCCCCCGCATCATGCTGCACATGCTCTGGAGCGCCGTGCTCTGGGGCGTCGTGCTCACGTTCGTGAGCGTGCGCTTCGGGCACATGCTGCACCACTAGCGGTTGGTGCGTGGGGGCCCTGCTGCCGTTGCGAGCGCAACCACAGCAGGGCCCCCACGCACTAACCGCCAAACCCCAACCACTACCTTCCCCGCCGCTTCAGCGCCTTCACGCCGGGGGCCGACGCGCCTTTCTTGCCGGGGTTGGCCTTCGCGCCTTTTGAGCTTTTTTTCTTGCCGGCCTGAAACACCTTGCCGGTGCGCTTGTCGATGGTTTCGCCGGGCTTGATCCACTCCTTGCGCTCGTGGAAAGCGCCCTTGAACTCGGGGTCGAGGCGCTTGCGGCGGTCGTCGAGTTCGCGGCTCATCACCTGCTGCTCTTCAAAGGGCGTTTCCTCCACTTTCACCTCGGGCGGCAGCGGCACGTTTTCAATCGTCTGATTGATAAGTTTTTCAATCTCGGCGATGTGCACCATCTCGGCCTCGTTGGCGAAGGTGATGGCCGCGCCCGTGTGCAGGGCCCGGCCCGTACGGCCGATGCGGTGCACGTAATCGTCGTGGATGAGGGGCACGTCGAAGTTGATAACGTGGCTCACCTGCGGCACGTCGATGCCCCGGGCCGCCACGTCGGTGGCCACCAGGTAGCGCACGTCGCCGGCCCGGAAGGCGTCCATGTTGTTGATGCGGGCGTTCTGGCCCTTGTTGCCGTGAATCACGCGCACCTCGCCGGCGGGGGCCTTGCGCTCGAGGAAATGCGCCACCTGGTTGGCGTGCTCCTTGGTGCGGGCAAAGAGCAGCACCCGCGTCATCACCTCCTGGTCGCGGTGCAGCAGGAAGTGCAGCAGGTTGATTTTGGTGAGCAGGTTGGGGGCCTCGTACAGCGTCTGCGTCACCGTGGACGCGGTTTGGGCGGGCGGCGTCACCTCCACCCGCACCGGAAACTCCAGGAACTCCTCGCTCAGCACCGCCACCCGCTCGGGCATGGTGGCCGAAAAGAGCACGTTCTGCCGCTTGCGCGGGATGATTTCGAGGATGCGCCGGATCTGGGGCATGAAGCCCATGTCCATCATCTTGTCGGCCTCGTCGAGCACCAGCGTTTTCACGTCTTTCAGCAGCAGGGCCCCCTTGAGGTAAATTTCCATCAGCCGGCCCGGCGTGGCGATGAGAATGTCCACGCCCTGGGCAATGGTTTCGATTTGGGTTTTGGGCCCCAGGCCGCCGTAGATGGCGAAAATGCGCAGGTCGGTTTGGGTGGCCAGGGCCTTCAGGTGGCCCTCGATCTGGATGGCCAGCTCGCGGGTGGGGGCCAGCACCAGGGCCCGCGGGTGGGGCCCCTGGGCGTACTTCACCTTCATGAGCAGGGGCAGGCCGAAGGCGGCGGTTTTGCCGGTGCCGGTCTGGGCGATGCCCAGCACGTCGTGGCCGGCGAGCAGCAGCGGAATGGTTTGGGCCTGCACGGGCGTGGGCTCGGTAAAACCGGCTTCGGCCACGGCCGTGAGCAATTGCTTGTTGAGTTTGAAATCGTTAAACGACGGGGCAGCGATGGGTTCCATGCCGCAAAGGTCGGGCATTTGGCTTGCACCGAACTTTTTTTGCCGGCGTCGGCTTCTTTTCCTATCTTTGCAGCACCAAAAACCACACGGTAGATATAGCTCAGCTGGTTAGAGCGTCGGATTGTGATTCCGAAGGTCGTGGGTTCGAGCCCCATTATTTACCCCCTCTGAAAAGTCCCCGGAAGCTATCCGGGGACTTTTTTATTTAATTGCCGTGTCTTAACGCGGGCGGCCGGGCCCCGCCCGGCTGACCCGGGGCCCTCGCCCACGTTTTTTTCTCCTGACCATCCTACTACCTAACTTCTCCTAAATGAGCCTACTCGTCATCGGCAGCGTTGCATTCGACGCCATCGAAACGCCTTTCGGCAAAACCGACAAAATCGTCGGCGGCGCCGCTCCGTTCATCAGCCTCTCGGCGTCCTATTCGCTCAAGCCGGTAAATCTGGTGGCCGTGGTGGGCGACGACTTTGCCCGGGCCGACATTCAGCTGCTCGAAGCGCACGGCGTGGACACCGAGGGCTTGCAAATCAAGCAGGGCGAGAAGTCGTTTTTTTGGTCGGGCAAGTATTCGCAAGACCTCAGCTCGCGCGAAACCCTGGCCACGGAGCTGAACGTGCTGGCCGACTTCGACCCCCTCATCCCCGACGGCTACCAGGACTGCAAGTACCTGATGCTGGGCAACCTGACGCCCGCCGTCCAGCGCCTCGTCATCCAGCGCCTCGTGAACCGGCCCCGGCTGATTGTGATGGACACGATGAATTTCTGGATGGACGTGGCCCTGGAAGAGCTGCTGGCCACCATCGAAATGGTCGACGTGCTCAGCATCAACGACGAGGAGGCGCGCCAGCTCTCGGGCGAGTACTCGCTGGTGAAAGCGGCCAAGAAAATTCAGGCGATGGGCCCCAAGTATTTGATTATCAAGAAAGGCGAGCACGGGGCCCTGCTCTTTCACAAAAATAAGATGTTCTTCGCGCCGGCCCTGCCGCTCGAAGACGTGTTCGACCCCACCGGCGCCGGCGACACCTTCGCGGGCGGCTTCATCGGGCACCTGGCCGCCACCGACGACATCAGCTTCGAGAACATGAAGCGCGCCGTCATCCACGGCTCGGCCATGGCCTCGTTCTGCGTCGAAAAGTTTGGCACCGAGCGCCTGCTCAACCTTTCCGCCGAAGAGATTGAGGCCCGCGAGGCGCAGTTTGCCGACCTCGTGCGGGTGGTGCCGGCCTCGGCCATCGCCAACGTGGCGGCCGTGTAGGGCCCCGGGGCAACCCTTTTGCGGCGCGGGCGGTACACTCTTCATCATCCACCGCAAACCCTCACTGCCATGTCGATGTCCAAAAAAGAAAGCGACCTCACGAACGCGAAAACGTCCGTCAACCCCGCCGCCAACACCAAGAAAAAAAGCACCCAGGTGCAGAGCCCGAACACCACCAACGTCTCGGCCCACGGCAACACCACCGACGGCAACAGCGCCGGCAAAGGTGTGCAGAACATCCGCAACAACCCCCAGGGCAACAAGCCCATGTCGGTGGCCGGCGGCAAGGGCCCCGGCAAAAAGGGCAACTAGCTGTGCCGGCGCCCGTTTCAGTCGGCGTTTAAACAAGGAAAAAGGAGTTTCGCAGTGGGTTTTTAACTCTGCGAAACTCCTTTTTCCTTGTTTAAACGCCGGGCAAAATTATTCCGGCCAGTCCCAGCCCAGCCACTTGGCAAAGCCGGCGCGCTGGGCTTCGTCCGCTTCCGCCAGTTTTTCTACCGAATACCGGGGGCCGTACGTGACGCCGGCAGTGGCCGTGAGCGTCGTAGCCACCAGCCGGTGCTGGCGAAAAACGCTGATTTCGTAGCTGGGGCCCCCGGTGCCGAGCAGCGTTTGCAGGTTGAGGTCGACGCGCCGGCCGTTCACGGCCACGATTTCGTCGTCGACGGTGAGGGCCCCGGCGGCCGGCGAGCCGGGCCAGATGCTGGCCACCTCGGTGCGCTCGTTCCGCACCGTGGTGCGCAACGAGCGCACCGAGGTGCGGAAGCCGAAGCGGCCTTCCGAAGCCGAGCCGTTTTCGGACACGGCCAG
>JANXOE010000076.1 GCA_025353745.1 Hymenobacter sp. | reverse complement strand
TCACGCTGGTGGCAATGCTGGCGGGGTATTGCATTGGCGTACTGGCCATTCCCCGGTACGTGAGCCAGCAGGGGGCCCTGCGCGTCTGCGCCGTTGTGGGCGTGGCTTTCACCGTGGGCATTGTTTTCACGCACGGCTACGCCTCGGTGCTGTGCGTGGCCCTGCTGGGGCTGGCCAACTCGCTGATGTGGCCGGCCATTTTCCCGCTGAGCATCAACAACCTGGGCCGGTTCACGGAGCGGGGCTCGGCGCTGCTGATCATGGGCATCGGCGGCGGGGCCGTGCTGCCGTACGTGTACGGGAAAACCGGGGAATTGCTGGGCTTTCAGAACGCCTACCTCATCCTGGTGCCGTGCTACCTGTACATTTTGTTTTTCGCCCTCAAAGGCCACGCTTACCAGGCGAAGGGCCGAATGCAATACGCGGCACCCGCCCTTTAAGCAAGCCATTCCCATGAAAAACAAGCACTTACTGCGATTGGCGCTGGGGGCCCTGCTGCTGGCCGCGGCGCCCGTGCGGGCCCAGTTTCGGGTGGTGGGCTACGTGCCGGCCTGGCGCGGCGGCGTGGACCGCGCCCAGCTCGCCCGGCTCACCCACGTCAACTACGCCTTTTTGCTGCCCACGGCCACCGGCGGCTTGCTGCCCATTGAGAACCCGGCGAAGCTGCGGGATTTGGTGGCCAAGGCCCACGCCAGCGGCGTGAAAGTGCTCGTTTCGGTGGGCGGCTGGAACAACGGCGACCACAGCGCCTTCGACGCCATCGGCGCCGACACGGCCCTGGGCCGCGCTTTCTGCGCGAACCTGTTCGGCTTCGCCCGCCAGTACCGCCTGGACGGCATCGACCTCGACTGGGAACACCCCGACGCCCGCACGGCCAGCGCCTACGCGGCCCTGGTGCAGCGGCTGGCCGCGGGGCTGCACGCCCGCGGCCGGCTGCTGACGGCGGCCGTGGCCGGGGGCGCCTGGGCGGGGGCGGGCATCCCGAACAGCGTGTTCGACAGCGTTGACTTTCTGAACATCATGGCCTACGACAACCCCGCGCCGGCGCACTCCACCTA
The DNA here is from genome assembly GCA_025353745.1 of Hymenobacter sp. GTDB lineage: Bacteria > Bacteroidota > Bacteroidia > Cytophagales > Hymenobacteraceae > Hymenobacter. The sequence continues at coordinate 6,175 of JANXOE010000076.1, read as the reverse complement.
CGTCCAGGCGGCGCAGTCGCTCGCGTACTGGGAGGGGCGCGGCCTGCCCGCCGGCAAGGCCGTGCTGGGCCTGCCCTTCTACGGCCAGCCCAGCGGCGAGGCCTTCGCCGCGCTGGTGGCCCGGGGCGCCGACCCCCGCGCCGACTTGCTGAAGGACGTGGGCTACAACGGATTGCCCACCATCGAAGCCAAAACCAACCTCGCCCTCGACCAAGCCGGCGGCGTCATGATCTGGGAGTTGACGCAAGACGCGGCCGGCCCCAACTCCTTGCTCGCGGCCATCGCCCAAACCGTGGCGCGCCGCGCCCGCACCCGCGCCGTGCCACTGCCCCGCTAGCGCCGGGCATGCCGATGCCCGCCCCCAACCGGTCGGGCTCAGGCAATTAGCGTCGGCGCTCCCGTTTTGCGTGTGCGCACACTCTTGAATAAGGATTTTTTGCGTGTGCGCACACATTTATTTTGTTATTTACTTGTTTCGCACAGGTTAAGTAATTATGTTTGAGCCAGGTTATTTATAAAATATCTGGAAATTATTATCTGGCAGGCCGAACCAAGCCGGTAAAACGGGCTTGGTTCGGCCCCTACCCGGTCAGAGCTATCGGTGTTGCCCACCCAGGGAAGTGAAGGCGCGACTATCAGCGCGGTGTTATCGGAACGGCTAAAATCCCCCACGGCTTTGCCCTTGCCATGACCATACCCAAACCAACAATTCGCGGTTGCGCCCCCGGCCCGGGAACCCTCTTTGACGCGGGCGGCCCGCACGCGCCGGTCCGGGCAATTTCCCGGCTGAAGTAGCTGCCCCCGCGCTTTTTTTAAGCCGCCGGGGCCCTGCTGCGCGGCCCCGGCCGGCACCCGGTTTCCTGGTTTTCCGTCTGGTTTTAGCCCAAGCCGGCCGGCGTTTTTCCAGAAGTTTTGCTTTCGAAGTTGCCTTGTGAAGTTGGTTTTCCCCATCGCTTTTTCTCACATACTCATCAACCAAAGCCCATGAAAAAATTTACTTGGCTGACTTTTTTGCTCTTGCTGAGCTGGCATGGCTTGGCTTGGGCGCAAACAAGGACGGTGACCGGCAAGGTCACCGACGCGAAGGGCAGCGCCCTGCCGGGGGTAACCGTCCTGGTTCGGGGAACGCAGAAGGGCACCAGCACCAGTGCCGAAGGCGGGTTTTCGCTGGCGGTGCCCGACTCGGCCGCGCTGGTTTTTTCGTCCGTGGGCTACGACCCGCAAACGGTGCGGGTGGGCGCGCAATCGGTCGTTAACGTGCTGCTGCGCGAGAGCTCGCAGGCCCTGAACGAAGTGGTGGTGACGGCCCTGAACGTGGCGCGCGAGCGCAAAACCCTGGGCTACTCGGTGACGGAGGTGAAGGGCGCGGCCCTGACCGAGGCGCGCGAAACCAACGTGGCCAACTCGCTGGTGGGCAAGGTGGCGGGCCTGAACGTGAACTCCACGTCCGGGGGCCCCGGCGCGTCGAGCAACGTCATCATCCGGGGCGCGTCGAGCATCAACCAGACCAACCAGCCGCTGTACGTCATCAACGGGGTGCCGGTGGAAAGCCAGCCCAGCCTCAACAACAGCGGCGGGCAGTACGACAACGGCCCCGACCTGGGCGACGCCATCTCCAACATCAACCCCGACGACATCGAGACGATTTCGGTGCTGAAGGGCGCGGCGGCCTCGGCCCTCTACGGCTACCGGGCCAAGGCCGGCGTGATTCTCATCACGACCAAAAGCGCCAAGGGCAACGACGGCGTCGATTTCAACACCAACTACGTGGTGCAGCGGGTGTTCAACCTCACCGACTGGCAGTACGAGTACGGCCAGGGGGCCAACAACATCAAGCCCGACTCGGCGAAAACCGCCTACCAGGCGGCCAACTCCAGCTGGGGCGGCCGGCTCGACGGCTCCAACGTCGTGCAGTTCGACGGCACGCTGCGGCCCTACGTGGCGCAGCGCGACAACATCAAAAACTTTTACCGCACGGGCGGGGCCCTCACCAACACCGTTGCGTTCAACAAGAGCTTCGCGGGCGGCTCGGTGCGCCTGTCGGCCAGCGACCTGGCCAACAAGTCGGTGATACCCAACTCGCGGCTCGACCGCCAGACGTTCAACTTCACGGGTACGTTCGACCCGTTTAAGCACCTGACCATCGACGCGCGGGCCAACTACATTCTGGAACAGGCCCAGAACCGGCCCATCCTGTCCGACGGCCCCGGCAATGCCAACTTCAACGTGGCCTTTTTGCCGACCAGCCAGGACGTGCGCGACCTGCGGGGCCCCAACGGCACGGGCACGCAGGCCAACGGCAGCGAGCTGAACTCGGGCGATAGCTACGGCACCAACCCCTACTTCGCGGCCAGCAAATTCGTGAACGACACCCGGCGCGAGCGCCTGCTCTCGGCGGTGACGGCGCGCTACACCCTCGACGACGGCTTGTTCTTCCAGGGCCGGGTGGGGCGCGACAGCTACACCGACCGCTACACCAACGTGACGCCCTCGGGCACGGCGTACCGGCCCCGGGGCAGCATCGGGGTAACCAATTCGCAGTTCACGGACCTCAACGCGGACGGGCTGGTGGGCAAGGCCTTCAAGGTCGGGGAAGATTTCACCTTTACGCCCAACGTGGGGGCCAGCTACCGCCGCACCAAGCTGGAAGGCTTCCAGAACTTCGGCAACGACTTCGCCATTTTCGGCGTCAACACCCTCGGCAACACGGCCAACCGGTCGGTGGCGCCCCTGTTCAGCGACCTGGAAGTGCAGTCGGTGTACGGCTCGCTGGATTTGTCTTACAAGGAGTTTCTATTTGTGTCGGGCACGGTGCGGCGCGACTGGTTTTCGTCGCTGGCCACGCCGGGCGTTGATAACAACCTGGGCATCACGTACCCGGGGGTGAGCGGCTCGTTCGTGTTCTCCGAGCTGTGGAAGCCCGAGTTTTTGTCCTTTGGCAAAATCCGGGCGGGCTACTCGCGGGTGGGGCAGGCCACCGACCCCTTCCGCACCCAGCTGCAGTACGCGCTTTCGTCGAATCCGCTGGGGGGCTTCCTCTTCGGGGGGCCCTCCGACTCCAACATTCCGAACAGCCACCTGCTGCCTTCGCGCGCCACCGAGGTGGAGGTCGGCACCGAGCTGGCCTTCGTCGAGAACCGCGTGCGGCTGGACCTGACGTTCTACAAAAAGAAGTCGTCGGGGGAGATCGTGAACACCCCGGCCTCCATCACCTCGGGCTACTCGGGGGCCGTGCTGAACGCGGGCGAGCTGGAAAACAAGGGCGTGGAAATGCTGCTGACCGTGCTGCCGGTGCGCACCGCCGACTTCACCTGGACGTCGGCCTTCAACGCGGCGTACAACAAAAGCACGGTGCTCTCGCTGGCCGGCGGCCAGCAGCAGTCGGTGTACGCCACTTCACGCTCGGGCGTGGGCTTCGTGGGGCAGCAGGTGGGCAAGCCCTTTGGGCAGGTGCTGGCCTACGACTACAAGTACAACACCGACGGCACCGTGGCGCTGGCCACCAACGGCGTGCCGGACCGCGGCAACCTGACGGCGTTTGGCACGGCCTTTCACCCCTGGACGATGGGCTGGAGCAACGACTTCGTGTACAAGCGCCTCAGCCTGGGCGTGCTGATCGACGCCAAATTTGGGGGCAAGATCTTCTCGGCCACCGACTACTACGCCACCGCCAACGGCCTGCACAAGTCAACGCTGGTGAACCGCGAAGGCACCTTTGGGCCCGACAAGCTCGACGCCGCCACCTACTACGGCACGCTGGCTAATAACATTTCCCGGCAGTTCGTGCAGGACGCCAGCTTCATCAAGCTGCGGCAGATGACGCTGGGCTACGCGTTTGGCAACACGCTGTTTGGCGGTAAGGTGCAGCGGCTGACGCTGAGCCTGGTGGCCCGCAACCTGTTCTTCATCCGGCGGCGGACGGACAACATCGACCCCGAGGGCAGCTACAGTGCCTTCTCGCAGGGCCTGGAACTGGGCGGCGTGCCGCCGGCGCGCACGTTCGGGGCCAACCTGAGCGCCAAGTTTTGATTAGCCGACGAACAGGCGTTTGCTTAAACGACCGTCATGCTCCGACAGACTCAGCATGACGGCCGTTCAAGCCAGATTTATTGTTCGGGTAAACTCCTATCATCCGGCCCATCCCAATGTACCTACCCATGAAACCCATCTTTTCAAAATATACCGTGCTGGTGAGCGCCGCCCTGTTGCTGGGCAGCGGCTGCACCAACAACTTCGACGACATCAACACCAACCCGACGACCTACAGCCAGTCGTCGTTCAACCCCAACTACGTGCTGACGCAAACCCAGCTGACCTACACCGGCAGCACGGACTTTGCCTACGAAACCTGGCGCGGCAACCTGATTTACTGCTCGACCATGGTGCAGGGCCTGGCCACGGTGATCGGCTACTGGGCCGGCGACAAGTACCGGCTCAACGAAGCCTACACCGCCGCCTACTGGGAACGGAGCTACAGCGAGCAGGTGAAGCCCGTCACCGACCTGGTGGTTTCGACCGACGGCAAGCCGGAATACAAAAACCTGCACCAAGTGGCCCGCATCATGCGCGCCCTGGTGATGGAGCGCATCACCGACCTCTACGGCGACGTGCCCTACGGCGAGGCGGGCCAGGGCTACTACAAGGGCATCATCACGCCCAAGTACGACGCGCAGCAGGCCATTTACGCCGACTTGCTGAAGGAGGTGGACGAGGCCACCACCGCCCTCGACCCGGCTGCCGACAAGCCAACGGGCGACGTGTACTACAAGGGCAACATCGCGCAGTGGCAGCGCCTGGGCAACAGCCTGATGCTGCGCATGGCCATGCGCCTGACCAAGGTGGACCCCGACAAGGCCAAGCTGTACGCGACCAAAGCGCAGGGCAAAACCATGCAGAGCAACGCCGACAACGCCTACGTGCTGTTCGACGTGGCCGGAGGCCGGGCCACCCAGAACCGCAACAGCCAGGTGCTGCTCGGCGACGGTGGCAAGGAACACTACTACGTGAAGTGGTCGAAGACGTTCATCGATTACCTGCGAGCCAACAACGACCCGCGCCTGTCGAAAATCGCCGTGACGCAGCTCTACCTGAAAGACGACGACAAGACCCAGAACGCAGGGGCCGTCTCGGCTGCGGCCGCGCAAAAAGGGCTGGCCAACGGCTACGACCTGAGCGGCCTGGCCAACATCGACGTGAAGTTCTCCCCCGGCTTCACGTCGTTTCCCGACTTTTCCTCGCCCAACCCCAACATGATCAAGCGCACCGGCCCCGCGTTCATCCTCACCTACGCCGAGTCGGAGCTGCTGCTGGCCGAGGCGGCGCAGCGCTTCGGCCTGGGCACCCCGGCCGACCATTACACCGCCGGCGTGACGGCCGCCATGACCTACCTCAGCCAGTACGACCCCAGCATGGCCGTGACCCCGGCCGAGGCCAGCCTCTACCTCACGGCGCACCCCTACGACGCCGGCCGGGCCCTGGAGCAGATCAACACGCAGTACTGGGCCCTGACCAACACCATGCTCGATTTCTACGAGTCGTGGTCGAACTGGCGGCGCAGCGGCTTCCCGGCGCTTACGCCGGTGGCGTACCCCAGCAACGCCACCAACGGGCAGATTCCGCGCCGCTTCCCCTACCCCACGTCGGAAATCACAACCAACCCGGACAACTACAAGGCGGCCAGCGCGGCCGTGCCGGGCGGCGACAACCTGGTGGGCCGCGTGTATTGGGATAAATAAGCGGGCGTTTCACAGCCCGCCCCAGAACGGCCGTAGAGACGCGACCCTTCGCGTCTCCATCGTCGCAAGTAATCAAAACCGTTCAACGATGGAGACGCGAAGGGGCGCGTCTCTACGGCCGTGCAGCGTGCTTAAAACCGCTGCATTTGGACTGCCCACAACAAAAGCTTTTGCTTTGCGGCGAAGCTTTCGTTGTGGGCAGTCTGGCACGGTGCTCTCCCCGAAATAAATCCTACTCGTGCTAAAATTATTTCTATTTCATATAGAATTATTTATAATCATTATTAAATTATTTATAGTTAGGAGTTACGCAGTTGGTTGGGTGAATTAAATTTGGGCATGAACAAGCCGAAGGTTGCGGCCGAGGAATACATTCAGTTTTTGGTTGCCAGCCCAGCAGCGGTGAGCGGTACGGAAGCCGCCCGCGTCCACGCCGGGCC
>JANXOE010000075.1 GCA_025353745.1 Hymenobacter sp. | reverse complement strand
CCGTCGGTGGCTTCGGCGCGCACCAGGTAGAGGCCGGGAGCCAAATTACTAAGGTTCAGCAGGTGCTGGCGGGCCGGGGCATCGGCGGGGCGCACCACGCGGCCGGTAAGGTCGAGCACCGAGACGCGGGCGGGCCGGGCGGTTTCGGCGGTGGCCTGGGCGCGGGCGGGGTTGGGGTAGAGGGCCAGGCCGAGGGCCCCGGCGGCGGGGCGGGTGGGCGTGGGCGTGGCCGCGCCGCGCACGGCGTAGCTGCTCACGCCGCCGGTTTCGGTGCCCACGAACAACTCCGGCACGCCGTCGGCGTTCACGTCGGCCGCCGCCAGGCCGTAGCGCACCAGGGCCCCCTGGCCCAGGCGGTTGCCTTCGTAGCGGCCCAGCAGGGCGTTCCAGAACAGGTCGAGGCGCGGCGCGGCCGGGGCCGTGGCCAGGGCGCGGTAGTTGCTGAAAAACCGGATGGCCCCGGTGTTGTCGGCCGTCACAAGGTCGGGGCGGCCGTCGCCGTCGAAGTCGGCCACGGCGGGGCTGAGGTGGCCGGGGCGCTGGCCAGCAGCGTCGCGGATTTGCCCAAAGTCGTTGTTGGCCAGCACAAAAGCATTTTCCAACGCCACGCCTGGGCCCTGGTTGCGGAAGTAGCGCAGGGCCATGCCCGGCTCGGTGTAGTCGTCGGTGCCCACCAGCAAGTCCACGTAGCCGTCGCCGTCCACGTCGGCGAAGCACGGCAGGTCGCCCACAAACGAGGGCAGCCGGCCGCTGCCCGGCGCGCCCCGGGGCCGGAGATAATTCGCCGCGGCCGGGTCGAACGCGGCCGGCTGCCCGGGCCGGGCGGTGTTCAGGATAAAATAAAGGTAGTTGACGCCCTGGTAGTTGGCGGCGTAGGCCAGGTCCAGGGCCCCGTCGCGGTTCAGGTCGACGAGCGCCGGCTTGAGGGCCAGGAACGCGTTGGGCGCGGTGCCCCGCGCGGCCAGGCCCAGGTAGTCGCGCGTGACGAGGCTGAACACCGGCCGGCGGGCCGTGCCCACGTTGCGGTAGTAGGCCAGGCCGGCGCGGTACTGCCCGGCCACGCGGTCGGCGTAGTTGCCGACGAGCAGGTCGGGCAGCCCGTCGCCGTCGAGGTCGCCGAAGGCGGGGGCCGCCGCCTCGCTCACGTCGAGCATGTCGTTGGCCAGGAAGCCTTTGGGCTGGAAGGCAAAGACCGGGGCCCCGCTGGCGGCCGCGTTGCGGTACAGGCGCACGTTGTCGCGCTGGCTCACGAAATCCTGGCGGTTGTCGAGGGTATTGGAGGCCACCACCAGGTCTTTAATTCCATCGAAATCCGCATCAATCAGGTACGCCGCCGGAAACACGGCCAGGCGCACCGGCGCGGCGGCCGACGGGAAATCGGTGCGAATGCCGGCGGGCGTGAGGACGGCCAGCTGGTTGGTGCCTTGGTTGAGCAGCGCCACCAGCTCGGGGCAGTTGTCGCGGCCGTCGAGCACGTCGTACACGCCATCGCCGTTGAGGTCGAGGGTGAGCAGGTTGTGGCCGCCGGTGTGGTCGGGGCGGGCGGCGGCCCCGCCCCGGCAGGCCAGGCCCGGCAGCTGGTAGGCGGCGCAGCCGGCGCAGGCTTGCAGCTGGGCCCAGTAGCCGGTGTCGCGGCGGAAGTTCAGGGCCGCGCCGCAGGCATCGGCGCTGTTGTTGAGGTAGAGCTCGACGAGGCTGGCGCTCACAAAATCGTAGCTGAGCAGGTCGAGCTTGCCGTCGCCGTTCACGTCGGCGATGGCGGGCATGTTGTAGCCGCCGATGGTGAGGTTGGCGCTGCCCGGCCCGGCCCCGGTGAAGCGCAGCTGGTTGGTGGTGAGCTCGAACCGGGGCCGACCGCCGGCCCCGGCCGCGTTGCGGAACACCCGGATGTCGCCGCCGTTCACGAAGCTGAACAGGTCGGGGCGGCCGTCGCAGTCGTAGTCGCGCAGCAGGGCCCAGCCGCTCAGGTCGGGCGGAAACAGGGCCTGGTAGTCGGGCGCGTACTGCCAGCGGCGGCCCCCGCCCGGCCGGGCGGCGCTCAGAAACGTGTAGCAGCGGTTGGTTTGGCGGTCGAAGGCGAACAGGTCGTCGTGCCCGTCGCCGTTCAGGTCGATGGCGCTGAACTGGGGCGTGTTCAGGCCCCCGGCCCAGGCCTGGCGCAGCGTGTCGGCCCCCTCCACCACGGGGGCGGCCGGCCGGTACTCAAAGCCGAAGGTGGGCGCTTGGGCGCGGGCGGCTTCGGCGCCGAGCACCA
>JANXOE010000073.1 GCA_025353745.1 Hymenobacter sp. | reverse complement strand
CGATTACCGGGCGGCCGGCAAAAAGCCGGCCGCCCGGCGCGAAAAGCCCGGTGCCGCGAGGTGCCGGGCTTTTTTGCTTGTAATTTCGTTCATGCCCGAACCCGCTGCCCCCGCCGATCCGCTGGCCCTTTTGCGTGCGCACTGGGGCCACGCGGCGTTTCGGCCGGGGCAGGCCGAAATCATCGATTCCATCCTCGCAGGGCGCGACACGCTGGCGCTGCTGCCCACGGGCGGCGGCAAAAGCGTGTGCTTTCAGGTGCCGGCGCTGGCCCGGCCGGGGCTGTGCCTGGTGGTGTCGCCGCTGATTGCGCTGATGAAGGACCAGGTGGACGGCCTGCGCCGGCGCGGCCTCAAGGCGGAGGCCATTTGGGCGGGGATGAGCGCCCAGGAAATCGACCACACGCTCGACAACTGCGTGTACGGCCGCGACGTGAAGTTTCTGTACGTGAGCCCGGAGCGGCTGCTCACCGACATCTTCCGGGTGCGGGTGGCCAAGATGCCGGTGAGCCTGCTGGCCGTGGACGAGGCGCACTGCGTGTCGCAGTGGGGCTACGATTTCCGGCCGCCCTACCTGCGCATTGCCGAGCTGCGGGGGCTGCTGGCCCCGGGCGTGCCCGTGGTGGCCCTCACGGCCACGGCCACCCGGCAGGTGCGCGCCGACATCGTGGAGAAGCTGCTGTTCCGGCCCGGCCACGGCGTGTTTCAGCAGAGCTTTTTGCGGCCCAAGCTCTCGTACTCGGTGCTACCCACGGAAGATAAACTGCGCCGCTTGCTGGAAGTGCTGCGCGGCGTGGGCCCCGGCCAAACCGGCATCGTGTACGCCCGCACCCGCCGCCAGGCCGAGGACGCCGCCGCCTATTTGCAGCAGCACCGGCTGCCCGCCGCCGCCTACCACGCCGGCCTGGCCCCCGAGCGCCGCGCCCAGGTGCAGCAGGACTGGCTGGCCGACAAAACCCGCCTCATCGTGGCCACCAACGCCTTCGGCATGGGCATCGACAAGCCCGACGTGCGCGTGGTGGCCCACCTCGACGCCCCCGACACCCTCGAAGCCTACTACCAGGAGGCCGGCCGCGCCGGGCGCGACGGCCGCTACGCCTTTGCCGTGCTGCTGGCGGGGCCCAACGACGGCAACGAGCTGCGCCGCCGCACGGCCCTGGCCTTTCCGCCGCTCGACACCGTGCGGCGCGTGTACCAGGCCCTGGCCAACTATTCGCGCACGGCGGTGGGCGGCGGCGAGCTGGCCCCGTTCGATTTCGACCTGGCCCAGTTTGCCGAAACCTACCGCATCCGCGCCGTGGACGCGCACAACGCCCTGAAAATTCTGCAGCGCGAAGGGTTTATTCAACTCAACGAAGCCGTGAACAACCCGGCGCGGGTGCACATCGTGACCAACAACCAGGATTTGTACGCCTTCCAGGTGGCCAACGCCGAGCACGACTTGCTCATCAAAGCCTTGCTGCGGCTGCACGGCGGCGAGCTGTTCGCGGGCTTCCAGACCGTTTCCGAGCAGGGCGTGGCCAACCAGGTGCGCCGCAGCCTGGCCGAGGTGCAGCACCAGCTGCGCTACCTGCACGGGGCCGGCATTCTGCACTACCAGCCCCGGCACGACGCCCCGCAGGCCATGTTCACGACGCCGCGCCACGACGCTGCCAAGCTGCCCCTCGACCAGCGCCGCCTCGAAGCCGGCCGGGCCCTGGCCCAGGAAAAAGCCGCCGCCACCGCCCATTACCTCGGGGGCACGCGCTGCCGCCAGCAGCTTTTGCTGGAGTATTTCGACGAAGCCGACCCGCCCCGCTGCGGCGTGTGCGACGTGTGCCTGGCCGCCAAAAAAGCCGCCCAGGGCCCCCCGCCGCCCGCCGCCGGCCTCGGCCAGGCGCTGGTGCAGCGCCTGGCCGAGCGGCCCCAAACGCCCCGCGAGGTGCTGGCCGCCTTCGCCCCGGCGCAAGCCGACGAAGTGAAAGCCGCCCTGCGCGAGCTGCTCGACGCCGGGGCCCTGCGCTACGCGGCCGACGGGCAGCTGCGGGTGGCCGAGGCCGGGTAGGGCCCCGGCCCGGCGCCACCGGGCCCGCCG
>JANXOE010000033.1 GCA_025353745.1 Hymenobacter sp. | reverse complement strand
GCAGGTGCTGGGGGCCCGGGCCGAATTCCCGGCCGAGTCGCTGGCCACGCTCTACGACCCGCTCACGATGCCCCCGGCCCTGGTGCGGGCCCACGCCGCCCTGGACCGGGCCGTGGACCTGTGCTACCGCCCGGCCGCCTTCGCCACCGAGCTGGGCCGGCTCGAATTTTTGTTTCAGCAGTACCGGCAATTGCAAGCGCCGCTGCTGCCGGCCGCGCCCAAGGCCCGCCGCCGCGCAAAACCTTGACGCCGCGGGCCCTGTTGCCCCCCCGAACCCCTCCCTTACCGCCTTGCTTGCGCACCACCTCCACTACCGCCCCGACCTGGGCCTGCTGTTTTTGCGCTGGCTGCGCCCGGGCACCCTGGCCGACGCGCAGGCTTCGTACCGGGCCGCCCTGGTGCTGGCCCACCAGCACGGCTGCGGCCGCTGGCTGCTCGACGCCCGCCGCGCCGGCCTCATCGAAGTAGCCGAAACCAACTGGCTCGCCGACGAATTTTTCCCCGAAGCCGCGGCCGGGCTCGCCCCGCAGCCGCTGCGCCTGGCCGTGCTCAGCTCGCCCGCCCGCATCGAGCAGATGCACGCCGACGCGGCCGTGGCCCCGCACGTGGCCCGCGCCCTGGCCCCCGAGCGCCCCTACCAAGCCCGCATTTTTGCCGACGAAGGCATCGCCGTGGCCTGGCTGGCCGGCCCGCCCGCCTAAGCCGGCCCCCGGGCCGGCCGGCAATCCAGGGCCCGTCCCCCGATTTCGACCCTTTACCCCGCGAAATCGGGGGTCCGCCCCTCGATTTCGGCCCTCCGACCCGGGAAATCGGGGGTCCGCCCCCCGATTTGCACCCAAAAAAGGCCGATTTCCGGCCGCCATGCCACGAAATCGGGCCAGCCCGGCCCGATTGGGAGCCAAGCCGGCCCGATTTCCGGCTTTCGGGCGGCCCAATCGGGCCAACCGGGGTTGATTTTGCAGCTCAAAGGCCCGATTTCACGGCTTGGAAGCCGGAAATCGGGCCTTTTCGGGTCCATTGGCGCCGTTTTGGCAGCGGCGGGGGCCGGGGCGGGGCGGGGCGCGGCCCCGGCGTTGGCGCCGCGTTGCTTGTTCCGGGCAGCGGCGGGCGGGGGCAAGCCCCGCCCCTACTGCGCCCAACCGGGGCCCCGGGGCCGAAACCGCTTTGGGTACGGCCAGCGCCTTGGCGGCGGCCCCGGGCGCGCCGCGCCGGGCGGCTACGCCTTGGCAGCGGCCGGCTTGCGGCCGGCGTTGGGGCTGCCGGGGAAGCGCGTGCTCAGGTCGTCGTAGGCGGCCTGGGCCCCGGGCTGCTTGTTTTTCGCCAGGAACTTGACGCTGCCGTACACCGTGAGGGCGTTGGCGTAGGCTTCGGAGCCGGCCACCATCACGGTGCTGTCGAGGTCGAGGGCCAGCTGCTCGAACTGCTGGCGCAGGGGCGTGAGGGCGGCCATGCCGGCGGTGTCCTGCTTCAGCTCGGCCAGGTCCACGAAGGGCGGCACGAAGGCGGGGTTGGCGGTGGCGTAATCGACGGTTTTTTGCACGAAGGCGACGGTTTTGTCGGCCATGCGCAGCATGGATTTGCGCTCGTCGGGCGTGAGCGACAGCAGGTAGGGCTCGAGCAGGGCCTTGATGGCGTCGAGGTGCTTTTGCACGTCGGCCACCGCAGCGGCCGGGATGTCGGAGTGAAACACGTTGGGCATGAAGAAATGGAAAAAGGGGAAAGGATGAGTGGCCGGGGGCCCCGGGGGCCCCGCAGCGCCCGCAATATGCACCCAATCCGCCTACGCCCCAGCTTCTGGGGCCCCGCCCGACGGCCGAGGCCCCGCCCCCGGCAACCGACAAACGATTGCCAAGGGCGGGGCCTCGGGGTGGCGGCGGTGGCCGGGGCGGGCGGCTCAGCCTACCACAGGCGCGTGTCGCTGATGCCGGCGGGCAGCGGCGGGTGCTCGGCCAGGCCGAGCACGCACCAGCCGTCCTGGATGCCGAAGCCGCCGGGCAGCACGTAGCTGGCCCAGCGCAGGGCAATGCGGCCGCTGTAGGCGCCGGTTTCGGGGTTGAACTCGCGCAGCAGCAGCGCGTCGCCGACCTGGAAGTTGCGGTCGTTGGCGCGCACGTCGAAGGGCTTGGCGCCGGTTTCGACGGCGGTGAAGCAAGAAGACCAGATTTCCAGCTCGTGGAGCTGGCAGTTGTCGGGCACGGAGACCTGCACGTGGTTCGAAGGGACAATTTTCATAACAATCGCTTATAAATTCAATAATAGCCGGCGCGTCCGCGGGGGCGGCCGGTGCGGGCCAGCACAACGCCCGCCGCGGGCGGGGCCCGCGGCGCTGGCCCGGCCCGGTTGGCCGGTGGGGTGGGCGTTGCGGCCCCAACTTAGCGAAAAAAGCGCGACGGCCGGGGGCCCCGGCGGGGCTTCAGTCCAGCGGGTTGTGCTGCACCAGGCAGTCGGTTTCCTTGCCCACGTCTTCCAGCGCCACTTTCGACTCCAGAATCAGTAACAGGCTGGCGTAGAAAAACATTCCGCTGCCGGCCCGCGGCTACAAAGATACCCTGGGCCCGGCAAAACGCCGGGCCCGGGGCCCGCCCGGGGCCGGCGCAGCGGCGAACGGGGCGAAAGCGAACGGGGCAGAAGCGGGCGGGCGGCCGGCGAAACGCCGCCCGCCCGCTAATCGCCGGGGCCGGGGCGGCGGCCGCCCGCAAAGCCCCCGGGTGCCCCCCGGCGGGCCCGGGCCGGGGCCGGGCCCCACCTTTGCGGGCATGAACCGAATCCGCTTCCCCCACCCGCTCGTGCTGCTGCTGGGCTTTATTGTGCTGGCCGCGGCGCTGAGCTACGTGCTGCCGGCCGGCGAATTTCAGCGCCGCCTCGACGGGGCCACCCAGCGCCAGGTCGTCGTGCCCGGCTCGTACCACCGGGTGCCGGCCGCGCCGGTCGGGCCCCTGCAAATGCTGGTGGACGTGCCCAAGGGCCTGCTCGACGCCGGGGCCGTGGTGTTCCTGATCTTCCTCTCGGGCGGGGCCTTCACGGTGGTGGACCGCACGGGGGCCCTGCGCCACGGCGTGGACTGGCTGCTGGCCCGCGCCGGGGGCCGCGAGGGGCTCGTCATTCCGCTGCTCATTGCGCTGTTTGCCGCCATGGGGGCCCTGGAAAACATGGGCGAGGAAATCATCGCCCTCGTGCCGGTGCTGCTCGTGCTGATGCGGCGGCTCGGCTACCCGGCCCTGACGGCGGTGGCGGCCAGCCTGGGGGCGGCCATTGTGGGGGCGGCCTTCAGCCCGATTAACCCGTTCCAGGTGGGCATCGCCCAGAAGCTGGCGCAGCTGCCGCTGCTCTCGGGCGGGGCCTACCGGCTGGCGCTGCTGGTGCCGGCCCTCGCGTTCTGGACGGCCACCACCATGCGCCACGCCGCCCGCCACCGCCAGCGCCCCGACCCCACCGCCGCCGACGCGGCCGCCGATGCCCCCGGGGCCGGCCGCCACGGGCTGGTGCTGCTGCTGATGTTCGGCGTGTTCGCGCTCTTCACCTACGGCGTGGTGCGGCTGGATTGGGACTTCGACCAGATGTCGGCCTTGTTTCTGGCGCTGGGCATCGGGGCCGGGCTGCTGGGCGGCCTGGGCCTGAGCGGCACCGCCGACGGCTTCGTGGCGGGTTTCCGCGACATGGCGTTTTCGGCCATTCTGGTGGGGTTTGCGCGGGCCATTTTCGTGGTGCTGGCGCAGGGCCGCATCGTCGATACCATCGTGCAGGGCCTGGCCGCGCCGCTGGCCCACCTGCCCGTGGTGGCCGCCGCCCTGGGCATGATGGGCGTGCAGACGGCCCTGCACCTGCCCGTGCCGAGCGTGAGCGGGCAGGCCACGCTCACGATGCCCCTGCTGGTGCCGCTCTCGGACTTGCTCGGGCTTTCGCGCCAGGTCACGGTGCTGGCCTTCCAGTACGCGGCCGGCCTCTGCGAATTAATCACGCCCACCAACGGGGCCCTGATGGCCATCCTGGCCGCCTGCGGCGTGCGGTTTGACGAGTGGCTGGGCTTCGTGGGGCCCCGCTATCTGGTGCTGCTGGCGCTGGGGGCCGCGGGCGTGGTGGCGGGCATTTACGTGGGGGTGTAAAGGCGCATCCTGGCGGCCGAACGCTTTTTCGACTGGCTTTTACTGGCTCTGCCGGCGCGAGTTTAGCGAAACGAAGTGGAGCGTAACTCGTGCCAGCCATGCGGGGGCGGCTGCGCCTCCCATCAGAACAACCGGTTTGCCCGAAGCCAGCGGCGCGGCCCCGCCGTGCCGCTGGCGCGGCAGTGGAGGCACAGCCTCCACGTCATGGCCGGCACGAGTTACGCTCCACTCCGTTTCGCTAAACTCGCGCCAGGGCCGACTGCACTCGCGCCGGGGCCGGCGTGCCAAGCGTAGGGAAGCTTGACGTTCTTTGGGGCACCAAAAGCGCCGTTCCGTTTCATGTTCCCGAAAAAATCCTTCCTGCTCCTGCTCCCCGCGCTGCTCCTGGCCGCGCGCTGCGCCCCGGCCCAGCTGCTCCAGCCGAAGGCGGCCTTCACGCGGGCCGACTCGCTGCGCGGCGGCCAGCCGGCGGCGCGCACGTGCTACGACATCCAGTACTACCACCTCGACGTGCGCCTCGACCCGGCCCGGCAGTTCCTCAGCGGCACCAACCTGTTCCGCTTCGCCGCCACCCAGGATTTCAGCCGCCTGCAATTCGACCTCTTCGCCAACCTGGCCGTGGAGCAGGTGCTCTACCACGGCCGGCCCGTGCCCTTCGCCCGCGAGGCCAACGCGGTGTTCGTCACCTTCCCGCAGCTCATCAAGCGGGGCAGCCGCGACGAGTTCACGGTGCGCTACAGCGGCGCACCCACCGTGGCCAGGAAGGCCCCCTGGGACGGCGGCCTGGTGTTTGCCAAAGACGGGGCCGGCCGGCCCTGGGTGGCCAGCGCCTGCCAGGGCGTGGGCGCGAGCATCTGGTGGCCCACCAAAGACCAGCAGGCCGACGAGGTGGACTCGATGCTCATCAGCATCAGCGTGCCCACGGGGCTGAAGGACGTGTCGAACGGCCGCCTGCGCCGCGTCACGGACCTGAAAGACGGCTACACGCGCTTCGACTGGGCGGTGCGCAACCCCATCAACAACTACGACGTGGCCCTGAACGTGGGCGACTTCGTGCACTTCGGCGACACCTACGCCGGCGAGCAGGGCCCCCTGACGCTCGACTACTGGGTGCTGCCCGAAAACCTGGCCAAGGCCAAAGCGCAGTTCGCGGCCAACGTGCCGCCCATGCTCCAGTCGATGGAGCACTGGTTCGGGCCCTACCCGTTCTACGCCGACGGCTACAAGCTCGTCGACGCGCCCCACCTCGGCATGGAGCACCAGAGCGCCGTGGCCTACGGCAACAAGTACCAGAACGGCTACCTGGGGGCCGACCGCTCGGCCACCGGCTGGGGCCTGAAGTGGGATTTCATCATCGTCCACGAAAGCGGCCACGAGTGGTTCGGCAACAGCATCACCAGCCAGGACATCGCCGACATGTGGGTGCACGAGAGCTTCACCACCTACTCGGAGGCGCTGTTTGTGGAAAGCCAGTTCGGCAAGCCCGCCGGCCAGGAATACGTCCACGGCCAGCGCCGCAACATCCAGAACGACGGCCCCATCGTGGGGCCCTACGGCGTGAACAAAGAAGGCTCGGGCGACATGTACGACAAGGGCAGCAACCTGCTGAACCTGGTGCGCACCGTGCTGGACGACGACGCCAAGTGGCGCCTGGTGCTGCGCGGCCTCAGCCACACCTTCTACCACCAAACCGTGACCGGCCCGCAGGTCGTCGATTACCTGAGCCGCGCCGCGGGCCGCGACTTGTCGAAGGTGTTCGCGCAGTACCTGCAATTCCGCACCCTGCCCATCCTGGAGGTGCGCTTCGACCAGGGCCAGCCCCGGGCGCGCTGGCTGGCCAGCGTGCCGGGCTTCGAGCTGCCGGCGCGCGTGCGGCTGAAGGGCGGCGCTTACCAATTTGCGCCGGTCAGCACCAAGTGGGGGCCCCTGGCGCTGCCCGGCGCCACGAAGGACAACCTGGAGGTCGACACCTTCAACTACTACATCGGCGTGCTGGTGGAGTAGCGCGGGCGGTGGCGGCGCTGGGGCCGTCGGCCGTAATCCGCGTTGCCGCAAAGCAGCGCAACGGCTTACCCAAAGCGCAACTCCTCGGCCCGAAAAATGCGGGGCAGCTTGCGCTTGCGCTCCACGATCTGGAACGTGGCGGTGTCGGTGGCCTCGTCCCAGAACACGTCGGACACCAAGCCGAAGTGGCGGTACTGGCCGGGCGCGGGCGTGACCTCCTCCACCTCGTCGCCGAAGCTGAAGGGCGGCTTGCGGGTGATTTCCTTGAACAGCTCGGGCCGCACCAGGAACTGCTGCTCGTCGTAGCGCAGCGTCAGCCACTCGTTTTCCTCGTCTTCGCTCACCCGTTCGAACAGCTTGCCCACGGGCTCCAGCAGCTCGAAAGCACGGCGGTTGGCCGGGTGCACGTAGCGAAAACCATATTCGGGCGACCAGCCATATAGGCCAAAAACAACGGGTTTGGGACGGGTTTTCAAGGAAAAAGCAGCAGTGAATGATGAACAGGCGGGGCACCTGGGCCACAAAGAACAAGCTGACTGAGCAAATGGTCCGCGCCGACCGCAAATTATCCGGACCGCAGCGGGCAGCCATGGCCAAAACCTCATCCGCTACGTATGGTATGGTTCCCTCCGTCTGGTTCCGGTCGCATTTTCGACTGCCTCGGCGGCGGGCAGTCGTAATTCCAATGCTTTCCGCTTCCAAAGCTGCCTCCAACGCCAAAGCTGCGTCGCCCGCCACCCCTAAAAAAGCCCCGGTCAAAGCCGCCCCTGCATCTCCCATTCCAAACCTGCAGTCCGGTATGGGCGCGGTTCCCCACGCCAACGGCACCACCTTCCGGGTATGGGCCCCGAATGCCGAAACGGTGAGCATCATTGGTAGTTTCAACGAG
>JANXOE010000309.1 GCA_025353745.1 Hymenobacter sp. | reverse complement strand
GGCCCTGGCCCCGCTGCTGGAGCCCTTCCTGCCCGATTCGGCCCGGAAGCTGGCCACTATGCTCAACCTGGAAGCAGGGCCCTGGAAGGCGGCCGGCCGCCCCGATGCCCTGCCCGCCGGCCACCAGCTGCGCGAGCCGGCCTTGCTCTTCGCCAAGGTCGAAGATGCCACGGTGGAAGCGCAGGTACAAAAGCTGCTCGCCACCAAGCAAGCCAACCTGCTGGCCAACGCCCCGGTGGCCGAAGCCAAGCCCGCCGTCAACTTCGACGATTTCCAAAAAATGGACCTGCGCGTGGGCACCGTGGTAGCAGCCGAAAAAGTGGCCAAAACCAAAAAACTGCTCAAGCTCACCGTCGACCTAGGGCTTGAGCAGCGCACCATTGTGAGCGGCATTGCCGAGCATTTCGCCCCCGAAGAATTAATTGGCCAGCAAGTGCAGGTGCTGCTCAACCTGCTGCCCCGTGAGCTGAAAGGCATTCAAAGCCAGGGCATGCTGCTGATGGCCGAAAACGCCGACGGCAGCCTGGCCCTGATGCAGCCCGGCAAGCCTGTGCGCAACGGCAGCACCATCAATTAACGGCTCCCTGTTAGCTGTTGACGGTGTTCATGGCCCGTTCCAGGCCCAGCGCGCCAAAGGCTAGCAAGGCGTCGGCTGCTTTTTCGATGCGCGTGGGCAGCTCGATGCGCTCGTCGGCCGAAAACGGTTCGAGCACGTAATCGACTTGCCGGCCCTTGGGGAAGTTGGCGTCGACGCCGAAGCGCAGGCGCGCGTACACGTCGGTGCCCAGCGTAGCCTGGATGTCTTTCAGGCCGTTGTGGCCCCCGGCCGAGCCCTGGCCTTTGAGGCGCAGCTTGCCAAACGGCAGGGCCAGGTCGTCGGTCACGACGACCATGTTTTCGACCGGGATTTTCAGGGCGCTCAGCCAGTGCGCGGCGGCTTTGCCGCTCAGGTTCATGTAGGTGGTGGGCTTCACCAGCGCGTAGGTATGGCCCTTGCTTTTGATTTCGGTGGCGAAGGCGTGGCGGCCCACCTCGAAGCGCGGGGCATCGAATTTCGCGGCCAGAAAATCGGCCACCATGAAACCGATGTTGTGCCGCGTATGGGCGTATTCGGGGCCGATGTTGCCCAGGGCGAGAACTAAAAACTTCATCGCTGATTCGTCGTGATTAACCGTGACGCCGCTGATTTGCAGCGGGCCAGGGGTGAAGGAAGCTTCATTTAACAAAGAAAAAGGCGCTCCGTGAGAAGCGCCTTTTTCTTGCAGCAGACTTTCGCGAAACCGTCCGCTGTGAACCAGCGGAATCACGGTTGAGCAGCGAAAACCAGCGATTTTACTTGCCGGCGGCCAATTCGCCTTTCAGGGCGCGCGGGATGGCGATGCTGGCAATCGGGGCCAGGGGATTGGTGAGGATGGCGAAGTTCTTGGTGGCCACCGCGGCCACTTTGATGGACTTGCCCAGCTCCATGCCGCTGATGTCGACCTCCACGTAATCGGGCAGGTTTTCGGCGTTGGCTTTCACTTTCAGCTTGCGCAGCGTGCTCACCAGGCGGCCACCGGCCAGTACGCCCGGCGATACGCCCACGTACTTGATCGGAATGTCCATTTTCACTTCCTTGCCGTCCTCAATCTCCAGAAAATCGACGTGCAGCAGCATTTCGTTCACCGGGTGGAACTGCGCGTCCTGCACGATGGCGCGGTACAAAGTGCCTTCCACGTTCAGGTCCACGATGTGGGCCTCGGGGGTGTACAGCAGCTCGCGGAACAGGATGGCGGGCACCGAAAAATGCACCGACTCCTTGCCGCCGTACAACACGCACGGTACTTGCGAATCCAGGCGCAGGGCCTTGGCATCCGTTTTACCGAGATTCGCTCTTTTAAACCCTACAATCTCGAGGCTTTTCATAAAAGAAGTTATTGGAAATGAATTTCCGCGCCGGCAACCCTTGCCGAAACGGGCCGCAAAGGTAAGGCCCCCAGCCGGTAAAAGAAAGTTAGCTTTTGATGTTTTTGCCCGCTCGCTGCGGGGCCCTACACAAACAGCGAGCTGATGCTCTCGTGCGTCACCACGTTGCGGATGGCGTGGGCGAACAGATTGGCCACCGAAATCACCCGGATTTTCTCGTTTTGTTCCTTCAGCGGAATCGTGTCCGTCACCACCAGCTCGGTGAGGGCGCTGGCGCGGATGCGCTCGTGGGCCGGGCCGCTGAGCAGCGGGTGCGTGATGACGGCCCGCACCGAGAGGGCCCCGCGCTCCATCAGCAGGTCGGCGGCTTTGCAAATGGTGCCGGCCGTGTCCACCATGTCGTCGACGAGCACCACGTTCATGCCCGTCACGTCGCCGATGACCTGCATAGAGGCAATCTCGTTGGCCCGCAAGCGCGTTTTGTCGCACACCACAATCTCGGCCCCGAACTTCTTGGCAAAGGCGCGCGTGCGCACCACGCCGCCCACGTCGGGCGAGGCGAAGATGAGGTTGTCGAGGTTCAGCGACTTGATGTAGGGGGCCGTCACGGTGGCCCCGTCGAGGTGGTCGACCGGAATATCGAAGAAGCCCTGGATCTGGCCCGCGTGCAGCTCGCAGGTCATCAACCGGTCGGTGCCCACGCTTTGGATGATGTTGGCCACCACCTTGGCCCCGATGCTCACGCGGGGCTTGTCCTTGCGGTCTTGCCGGGCGTAGCCCATATACGGCATCACGATGTTGACCTTGTGGGCCGAGGCGCGCTTGGCCGCGTCCACCATCAGCATCAGCTCCATCAGGTTTTCGGCCGGCGGGCAGGTGCTCTGGATGAGGAACACCTCGCAGCCGCGCACGCTCTCGTTGAAGCTGGGGCCCATCTCGGTGTCGGCGAACCGCTGGAGGCTCAGGTCGCCCAGGGGCTGGCCGTAGGCGGCGGCAATGCCCGCGGCCAACTCACGCGAGGCGCTGCCGGCGAAAATTCTTACTTGCTTCATGATATGGTAAGAGGTTGGTTTTGTGCGGGGGAGCGGGCGGCGGGCGGGCCGGGGCCGGGGAGTTAAAAGCGAAAGGCGCTGATTTCTCCGGGAAGAGAAGCCAGCGCCTTTCGCTTTTGTTACGTGAGCTTTGTCGTTGTCCGACCAGGGCTCGAACCTGGACTTTCTTGAATCAAAATCAAGCGTGTTGCCAGTTACACCATCGGACAATTTCCCGGGCGGCCAAGGCCGTTTGGGACTGCAAATGTACGACCCGTTCGTTTGTAGGCAAGTTTTCGCGAAAAAAATTCTTGCCCCGCCCCGGGCCCCACCGGCCGGAAAGGGCGTCGGCCGGGGGCTATGGACTGATTTTCAGTTGGCCGGCGGCCGGCCCGAACCGGTTCGGGGCCCTCAAAATGGGCCGGCCAGGGTTGGAAAAGCGCCGCTGATGGCGTAATTTTGCGGCCTGAAACTCCGCAACTTCTTTTTTTTACTAGAAAAAACGCAATGGCGAATACCGGCAAAATCACCCAGGTTATCGGGCCCGTCGTGGACGTGAGCTTCGCTGGAGAAGCCACCAAACTTCCGAATATCTTCGATGCGCTGGAAGTGACCAAAGACAACGGCCAAGTGGTGCTGCTCGAATGCCAGCAGCACCTGGGCGAAGACCGGGTCCGCACCATTGCCATGGACTCGACCGAGGGCCTGGCCCGCGGGGCCGAAGTGCGCGACCTGGGGGCCCCCCTTTCGATGCCCACCGGCGACGGCGTGAAAGGCCGCCTGTTCAACGTGATTGGGCAGGCCATCGACGGCATTCCGCAGCCCAAGAGCGACGGCCCCCTGCCCATCCACCGCGCCGCCCCGGCGTTTGAGGACCTGGCCACCAGCTCGGAAGTGTTTTTTACCGGCATCAAAGTAATCGACTTGCTGGCTCCTTATGTAAAGGGCGGCAAGATTGGCCTGTTCGGCGGGGCCGGCGTGGGCAAAACCGTGCTCATCCAGGAGCTGATCAACAACATCGCCAAGGCCTACTCGGGCCTGTCGGTGTTTGCCGGCGTGGGCGAGCGTACCCGCGAAGGCAACGACTTGCTGCGCGAATTCATCGAGTCGGACATCATCCGCTACGGCGCCGAGTTCAAGCACTCGATGGAGCAGGGCGGCTGGGACCTGAGCAAGGTGGACATGGCCGAGATGGAAAAATCGCAGGCCACCCTCGTGTTCGGCCAGATGAACGAGCCCCCCGGAGCCCGCGCCCGCGTGGCCCTCTCGGGCCTGACCATCGCGGAGAGCTTCCGCGACGGCGACGGCACCGGCGCCGGCCGCGACATCCTGTTCTTCATCGACAACATTTTCCGCTTCACGCAGGCGGGCTCGGAAGTGTCGGCCCTGTTGGGCCGGATGCCGTCGGCCGTGGGCTACCAGCCCACGCTGGCCACCGAGATGGGGGCCATGCAGGAGCGCATCACCTCCACCAAGCGCGGCTCCATCACCTCGGTGCAGGCCGTGTACGTGCCGGCCGATGACTTGACCG
>JANXOE010000303.1 GCA_025353745.1 Hymenobacter sp. | reverse complement strand
ATGGGGCCCTCGGGCTCGGGCAAGTCCACGCTGATGAACATCATCGGCTGCCTCGACACGCCCAGCGACGGCCAGTACATCCTCAACGGCCAGGACGTGAGCCGCATGAGCGACAACGCCCTGGCCGAGGTGCGCAACAAGGAAATCGGCTTCGTTTTCCAAACCTTCAACCTGCTGCCCCGCGCCTCGTCGCTCGACAACGTGGCCCTGCCGCTCATCTACGCCGGCTACGGCAAGCGCGAGCGCGACGAGCGGGCCATGCACGCGCTGCAAAGCGTGGGCCTCGGCGACCGCGCCAAGCACCGCCCCAACGAGCTCAGCGGCGGCCAGCGCCAGCGCGTGGCCATCGCGAGGGCCCTCGTGAACGACCCCAGCATTATTCTGGCCGACGAGCCCACCGGCAACCTCGACAGCAAGACCAGCTACGAAATCATGGACCTGTTCGAGGCCCTTTACGCCAAGGGCAACACCATCATCATGGTGACGCACGAAGAAGACATTGCCCGCTACGCCCACCGCATCGTGCGCCTGCGCGACGGGCTCGTGGAATCGGACCAAGTGAACACGGAAGTGGCCCGCCACGTAGTGCACGGGTAAAATTGTTAGAAAGACCGTCACGCTGAGCGCAGAGCATCTCTACCGCCGACCAAATCAATTTATATACTGCCGTGGCAAGGATGCTTCCCTGCGTTCAGCATGACGGCTTTTTAGCAATTCAACTCATGAAAATCTACACCCGCACCGGCGACCAGGGCCTCACCTCGCTCATCGGGGGCACGCGCGTGCCCAAGAGCAGCCTGCGCATCGAAGCCTACGGCACCGTGGACGAGCTGAACGCCTACGTGGGCCTGCTGCGCGACCAGGACATCAACGCCCCGCGCCGGCCCCTGCTGAAGGAAATTCAGGACCGCCTTTTCACCATCGGCTCGGCCCTGGCCGCCGACCCGGAGAAGTCGCGCATGAAGCTGCCCGACCTGCACGCGGCCGATGTGACGCTGCTCGAAGACGAGATGGACCGCATGAACGCCGGGCTGCCCGAGCTGCACGCCTTCATTCTGCCCGGGGGCCACCCCGCCGTGAGCCACGCCCACGTGGCCCGCTGCGTGTGCCGCCGCGCCGAGCGCCTGGCCA
Organism: Hymenobacter sp.; assembly: GCA_025353745.1. Classification (GTDB taxonomy): domain Bacteria; phylum Bacteroidota; class Bacteroidia; order Cytophagales; family Hymenobacteraceae; genus Hymenobacter. The sequence continues at coordinate 2,456 of JANXOE010000303.1, read as the reverse complement.
TCCACCTGCGCGAGGAGTCGTTCGTGGCCGATCTGGTGGCAATTTACCTCAACCGTCTGTCAGATTACCTGTTCGTGCTGAGCCGCTACATGGCCCACGAGCTGGGCGTGGAAGAAGTGACCTGGAAAGCCCGCGTGTAACCCCCACGGCCGGTTGTGGTGGCAAGCCGTACCTTCGCGGCCTCCAATCCCACCCGTTCCACGCCCTAAATTTTGACGTTCATGCTCGACACCCTCGCCATTCGCACCCGGCGCACCACTGCCTCGCGCCTCGCCACCCGCGACGAAGCCCCCCTGGAATTCGGCAAGCTGTTTTCCGACCACATGTTTGTCGTGGACTACCGCGACGGCGAATGGCAGGATGCCCAGATTATGCCCTTCGGCGACATGCCCGTGAGCCCGGCCAACTCAGCCCTGCACTACGGCCAGGCCATTTTTGAAGGAATGAAGGCCTACCCCACCGACGGGGGCGGCGTGGCCCTGTTCCGGCCCCTCGACAACTGGGCCCGACTCAACGCTTCGGCCGAGCGCATGTGCATGCCGGCCATTCCCGAAGAGCTGTTCATGCAGGGCCTGAAGGAGCTGGTGCGCCTCGACGCGCCCTGGGTGCCCAGCGTGCCCGGCGGGGCCCTCTACATCCGCCCCTTCATGTTTGCCACCGACGGCATGCTGGGCGTGCGGCCCTCCGACACGTACCGCTTCGCCGTCATCACCTGCCCCGTCGACTTGTACTACACCAAGCCGCTGCGCGTGCGCTTCGAGCAGAAGTACGTGCGCTCGGCCGAAGGCGGTGCAGGCTTTGCCAAAAACGCCGGCAACTACGGCGCCGCCATGTACCCCACCAAGCTGGCCCAGGAGGAAGGCTACAACCAGCTCATCTGGACCGATGCCTCGGAGCACCAGTACGTGGAGGAATCGGGCACGATGAACATCGCCTTCGTTATTGACGGCAAGCTCGTTACCCCCGCCCTCAGCACGTCCATCCTCGACGGTATTACGCGCCGCTCGGTGCTGCAGCTGGCCCACGACCTGGGCGTGCCCGTGGAAGAGCGCCGCGTGAGCAGCCGCGAAATCATCGCGGCCTTGGAGGCTGGCACGCTGCACGAAGCGTTTGGGGTGGGCACGGCGGCCACCATCGCGCCCATCGCCACCATCGGCTACGAGGGGCACGACTACGAGCTGCCCGCCGCGGCCCCCGACGCGCTGTCGAAGCGCATCGGCGCGGCCCTGGGGGCCATCCGCACCGGCCAGGCGCCCGACCCGCACGGTTGGGTGGTGCCGGTGGGCGAATAGGCAAGCTCTTGGTTTGCACAGCAGTTAATTACCCAGCTGATAACTCGCCGTTTGAGGCAGCCGGCCCAAAAATGGGCCGGCTGCCTTTTTTTACGGACCTTTGCCCGTTAGAAAATTCACCCACACCATTCAATACTCCTAAGAATGACTCAAGACCACGTGCGGGACTTGAAGGGCCGCGCCGAGGCCCTAAGGAGGTATCTTTGACTACGATACCCGCAAAGACCAAGTAACCGCGGCCGAGGCCGAAACCCTGGCCCCCGACTTCTGGGACGACTCCAAAGCCGCCGAAATCAAGCTCCGCGAAATCAAGGCCGTCAAGACCTGGACCGATGACTTTGAAGCCGTGCAGCGAGCCGTGGCCGACGTTGAAGTGCTGTTCGACTTCTACAAAGACGGCGACGCCACGGAAGCGGAAGTGCAGGCCGAGTTCGACGCCGCCCAGCAAAAAGTGGAGGCCCTGGAGTTCAAGCGGATGCTTTCCAACGAGGAAGACCAGCTGCCGGCCGTCGTCGAAATCAACCCCGGCGCGGGCGGCACCGAAAGCCAGGACTGGGCCGAGATGCTCATGCGCATGTACATCATGTGGGGCGAGCGCCACGGCTTCGGCGTGCGCCAGCTCAGCTACCAGCCCGGCGAGGGCGCGGGCATCAAATCGGCGTCGCTGGAAATCGACGGCCCCTTCGCCTACGGCTACCTCAAGAGCGAGATCGGCGTGCACCGGCTGGTGCGCATGTCGCCGTTCGACAGCAGCGGGCGTCGGCACACCTCGTTCGCGTCGGTGTTCGCCTACCCCGTTGTCGACGACACGATTGTCATCGACGTCAACCCCGCCGACATCTCTTGGGACACGTTCCGGGCCGGCGGCGCGGGCGGCCAGAACGTGAACAAAGTCGAAACTGCCGTGCGCCTCACCCACGCGCCGTCCGGCATCATTATCGCCGTGCAAATCGAGCGCAGCCAGCTCATGAACAAGGAGCACGCCCTGCGCATGCTTCGCTCCCGCCTCTACCAGATGGAGCTGGACAAGCGCCGCGCCGAGCGCGACAAAGTAGAAGCCACCAAAAAGCGCATCGACTTCGGCTCGCAGATCCGCAACTACGTGCTGCATCCCTACAAGCTCATCAAAGACCTGCGCACCGGCATCGAGCGCACCGACGTGCA
>JANXOE010000197.1 GCA_025353745.1 Hymenobacter sp. | reverse complement strand
TAAGTACTGTATCAATAAATAGTATTACTATATTTACGACTGTGTTGGTGCTTTGTTGTTGTTGTTACCTTCGTAGAAAGGGGCCTGATAATAGATGGTGCTATGGTAGTTAATATTTGTGTTGTTCCCCTTTGCTCTCCTTCCTGACCCTATTATGAAAACGAAACGATTTGTTGTAATGGGCGGCTGCCACGTAGTTGGCTACCCCCACGGGCCAAGCTATTCGTTCCCGGCTTTGCTCTGCAGCGAACTCGGCAGTGAAATAGTGGGGCAAGTGGCTAACCTTCAGTTTTTACGCCTGCCTGACCATTTTGCTCGCATCCAGGAATTGCAGCCTTCTCATGTAATATTACAACTCGGCAACTACGAATTTTCGGCCAGCTTCTATCATTTGATGCGACAATTCAAACGAGCCTTTGGATTAGCGGTTATTCCCAATGGAAGTAGCGATAGTAGCAGTAGCAGTTCGCTTCAAATTAATTCTGTCGATGCCCTGCCGGCCAAAGGGTGGCTGGATGCGTACGTCCGGGTAGTGGGATTGGGCGTTCTGACCATCGGTACGTGGTTGTTTTCGAATAAGCATCGCCGGGTATTTCGGGACCTGAACGACTGCATAGCGCAACGTCCGAATACGGAGTTTATCTTTCTTTCGCCCTTTCCCTGCCTCGACCCGCCCGCTAATACGCTCCGCCGGCTGGGCGGGTGGCTGTTGCGTCGCGGTCTTAATAGCCGGCCCAACAGCCACTGGCTAAATACACACCAAGTGATAGCCCCTTCCCAGGAGTTTTTTTCTGACCATTCGCACTTAAGCAAGGCGGGGCAGGAAGCCTTGGCGCACGCGCTTGTAGAATTTTTTCGGGGGCGGGAAAGCGTGACGGTGCCAGGGCAGCGCCCGGCGGTATTGGCTATTTAGGCTGTGCATACCACTTAATTGTCCCCACTGGCGCGAGTTTAGCGGAGCGGAACTCGTGACAAATATGCGGCCGAGACTGCGCCTCGCACCTGAGCGACCTGCCAGTACGTGCTTAGGGCGCGGTTCCGCCTTGCCGCTGGCGCGGCAGTGGAGGCACAGCCTCCACGCTAAAAACCGGCACGAGTTACGCTGCGCTAAACTCGCGCCAGGGGGCGCAAGTCCGGGGGCCCGGCGAATGCCCAGCCCGTGCCGATCTTTGCGCCCGCATTCGTTTTGAAGGATAACTGCCTTCCACCCGCACCATGAAGCAAGAGCTGGAGATACTGCTGCCGCCCGAGGTGGCCTTTGATGAGTTTGCCCGCTACGAAGCCCTGCTGGCCGCGGCCGGCCTGCGCCCCGGCGAGGCCGATTTTGTGCACCTGCGCCGCCGCTCCATCGACGCGCGGGGCCGGCAGCCGCTGGTGCGCCTGCGGGCCGATGTGTACACGGGGGCCCCGCCGGCCGAGCTGTTCGGGCCCTGGTTCAAGTACCCCGACGTGGCGCGGGCGCGGCGCACGGTGCTCGTCGTGGGCGCGGGGCCAGCGGGGCTGTTCGCGGCCCTGCGCTGCATCGAGCTGGGGCTGAAGCCCGTGGTGCTGGAGCGCGGCAAGGACGTGCGCGCCCGCCGCCGCGACCTGGCCGCCATCAACAAAGAGCACACCGTGGACCCCGACTCGAACTACTGCTTCGGCGAGGGCGGCGCGGGCACGTATTCCGACGGCAAGCTCTACACCCGCGCCACCAAGCGCGGCGACGTGGGCCGGGTGCTGCGGCGCCTGGTGCAGCACGGCGCCACGCCCGACATCCTGGTCGACGCCCACCCCCACATCGGCACCAACAAGCTGCCCGACGTGGTGCGCTCCCTGCGCGAGGCCATCACCGCCGCCGGCGGCGAAGTGCGGTTCGGGGCCCGCGTGACGGATTTTATCCTCGAAAACGACCGCCTGCGCGGCGTGGTGCTGGCCTCCGGCGAAACCCTGACGGCCGACGCCACGGTGCTCGCCACCGGCCACTCGGCCCGCGACATCTACGAGCTGCTGCACCGGCGCGGGGTGCGCATCGAAGCCAAACCCTTTGCGCTGGGCGTGCGCGTCGAGCACCCGCAGGAGCTCATCGACCGCGCCCAGTACCGCCGCCCCGAGCGCGGCCTGCTGCCGGCCGCCTCCTACGCGCTGGTGCAGCAAACCGAGGTGCAGGGCCGCCAGCGGGGCGTGTTTTCGTTTTGCATGTGCCCGGGCGGCTTCATCGTGCCCGCGGCCACGGCCCCCGGCGAAGTGGTGGTGAACGGCATGAGCCCCAGCCGCCGCGACTCGCGCTTTGCCAACTCGGGCATCGTGGCGGCGGTGGAGCTCGAAGACCTGGACCTGGCCCAGCACGGCCCCCTGGCGGGCCTGCGCTTTCAGCAGGCGCTGGAGCAGCGGGCGTGCGCCGCGGCCGGCGGCACCCAACGGGCCCCCGCGCAGCTGCTGGGCGATTTTCTCAAAAACAAGCCCTCCGCCGCGCTGCTCGAAACCTCGTACCAGCCCGGCCTGGTGCCCGTGCGCATGGACGACGTGCTGGGGCCCCTGCTGGCCGAGCGCCTGCGCCAAGGCTTCGCCAGCTTCGGCCGCAAAATTCCCGGCTACGCCACCAACGCCGCCCAGATCGTGGGCGTGGAAAGCCGCACGTCCTCGCCGGTGCGCATCCCGCGCGACGCCGACTCGCTCCAGCACCCGCTGGTGCAGGGCCTGTTTCCGTGCGGCGAAGGCGCGGGCTACGCCGGCGGCATCGTGAGCGCCGCCATGGACGGCGAGCGGGTAGCCGAAGCCCTGGCCGCGCAGCTGGGGTAAGGATTGGTGCGGGCGGCCGGCGAAAAGCCGGTCGCCCGGTAATCGCCAGGGCCCCTATTTTTAATGCAACGATTAGCGGGCGGCCGGCAGAAAAGCCGGCCGCCCGCGCCGGTGGGTCTATTGTTTTTCCACGGCTTTTTCGTAGGCGCGCCAGTCCAGCTCGCCGCTTTCTTTTTTGCGCAAGAACACCGTTTGGTCGTCGCGCTCCAGCTTGCCAAAGGTGAGGTCGCCGCGGCAGGAAAGGCATTTGACCGATGTGTACTTGAACTTGCCCTGGGCCACGCGGCTGGTCAGGTCGAGGTTGTCGGAGCCGCAGAGGCCGCAGGCGGCCACGTCGGGAAAGCTCAGGCGGTCGTACTCGGCCACGGTTTCGTGGAAGTTGCTGCCCTGCACCGTGAAGTGAAACTGGCGGCGCCCGATGCGCTTGGTAATCATCATTTGCAGCATAATGCGCGGTTTGTTTAGTACGTTTTACTAACCATGCGGGCACGGTTTACGTGCGATCCGGAGCCAATTTAGGCTATTATTTTCATACTAAGCTGGACTTTAATAAATTTCTTGGCTAATTTTTTTGGTTAGCCGGCCTCCGCGCCCGGTGCGGGCCGTCCGGCGGGGGCCGGGCCCCGAAAGGCAGCGGCGGTTGCCGGGGCGCCCGACGAAAAAACGGGCGGCCCGGCGCAATTTTGCGTAGAAGATTTGTCGCTTTTTTCTCTCCTACCCTTTACTTTCTTTCATGAGCAGCACCCGGATTGAACACGATTTTTTGGGCGAGCGCCGCTTGTCCGACGACGTTTACTACGGCATCCAGACCCTGCGGGCCCTGGAAAATTTCCGCATCACGGGCATTCCCATCAAAGCCGAGCCGCTGTTTGTGCAGGCCCTGGCGTACGTGAAAAAAGGGGCCGCCCTGGCCAACAAAGAGCTGGGCGTGCTCGACGCCGCCATTGCCGACGCCATCGTGGCGGCCTGCGACCGGGTGGCCAGCGGGGCCTTCGACGGCCAGTTCCTCACCGACATGATCCAGGGCGGGGCGGGCACGTCGGTGAACATGAACGCCAACGAGGTCATCGCCAACGTGGCCCTCGAAGCCCTGGGCCACGCCAAGGGCGAGTAC
>JANXOE010000166.1 GCA_025353745.1 Hymenobacter sp. | reverse complement strand
GTTCAAAAAGGATATGACTACCGCCGGCAAAAGCGTCACCATCGAAAGCTACGATGCCGACCACGCCTTCGCCAACCCTTCCAACCCAAAATTCAAGAAGGATGATGCTGCCAAAGCCCACGGCCAGGCTCTGAACTACCTGCGCGGCCGCTTCAAGCTGAAAGCATAGGCTTCGCCGTCGTTTAAAAGCAAAAAGGCTTTCCCACTTGGGAAAGCCTTTTTTATTGCTAATTTGTTGGTCATTACCGCTTTTTTCATCTCAATCCCGCCCGCGTCATGGCTGCCCTGCCTACTCTCTTGTCCGAATACGGCGAAAGCCACCAGAACCCCACCAACAAGCTGGTGCATTGGGTGTGTGTGCCGCTGATTATGTTCTCACTCATCGGCCTGCTGTGGTCTGTTCCGGTGCCAGCGGCCATCCAGCAAATTAGCCCCTGGCTAAACTGGGGCACGCTGGTAATGGCGTTGGCGTTGCTCTACTACGTGCGGCTGAGCGGGCGGCTGGCCCTGGGCATGGTACTAGTGTGGGTGACCATGGCGCTAGTGCTGCGCGTGGTAGCGGGCGCGGCGGTGCTACCGCTTTGGGGCATTTGTCTCATCATCTTCGCCCTGGCCTGGGTAGGCCAGTTCTGGGGCCACAAGGTGGAAGGCAAAAAGCCCAGCTTTTTGAAAGACCTGCAATTCCTGCTCATCGGCCCGCTGTGGCTGTTGCACTTCGTGTACCGCCGGCTGGGCTGGCAGTACTGAAGGGGCGTGTAGGGAAAATTCCTGAAACGTCATGCTGAGCCTGTCGACTTTCCCTACACCTTCTGAGAGAGTAGGCTAATGAATTTGAGTTACCAGTTGTTCGGGTTTTATCTGGTTACGGCTTACGCCAGCGTAACCCGTGCGAATTCCAGCGCCGTTGAATTGGCATAAAAAAACGACCGCCATAACTAAATGGCGGCCGTTTTTTACAGCGAATGGGTAACCGCCAGTTCGCTATACACCTGGTTGTCAGGCCGCGACGCGGTGCGGGGCCAGCACGCCGGCCAGCTCGGCGGCGCAGTCCGAGAGTTCTTCCCAGGCAGGCAGCACGAAGTACTGGTCCTGGAAGCGGGTACCCAGCACCGGCGTGCGCCGCACGGTGTCCAGGTTGAAGGTCGGGCGCGGGGTGGCTTCGTTCACGCAGTGGTGGAGTTCGCCGGCCGACGCCAGCAGCCCGGCGCCGTAGAGGCGCGGCTGGCCCTCGTGGAGCACCAGCCCAAACTCGGCCGTGAAGAAGTACAGCGCCCAAAGCTGCTGCCGGGTTTCGGTATCGCCCGGGGCAACGGCCTGGGCGGCGAGGCCCAGCGTGTGCAGAAAATCAGCAAATTGCGGATCGAGCAGCATGGGCACGTGCCCGAACACGTCGTGGAACAGGTCGGGCTCGGGGCTGAAATCGAAGTCGCGCATGGACCGGATGCGGGTCATCACCGGCAGCTCGCGCCCGGCCAGCCGCGCCAGGAACGCCGAGGGCCCCAGCGCCTGGCCCACCGGCACCAGCTGCCACCCGCTGAGGCGAAACACCTCGGCGCTGAGCGCGGCCAGGTCGGGGATGCCGCCGCGGCACAGCCCGAGCCGCGCCACGGCCGCCCCAAACGCGGGCACGGCGCGCCGGTGCAGCAGGGCCGTCTGGCGGTCAAACAATACCTTCCAAACCAGCTGGTCCTGGGGAGAATAGCGGGGGGCACGGGATTGTGTTAACATAGCTGAGCACTTAATGGGTGGGCAAAAAAAAACCCGACTTCCTGGCGGAATCGGGCTTTGGTGGTTCTGATCTACGAAGGAATGAGGTTCATTTCCTTGCTTTCATAGTACCGCACGTGGCCCGACGTTGCCCCATTTGAGGCAATTAATCATTAGGCGGACGTATTGTGCGGGTTGGAAACTCATAACTATTACGAAGATAAGAACGGTTCGGGAATATCCAAATTTTTGCCTTCCACTTTTCCGCGCCGCGCCCACGCGGCGGCGCGGTGTTCGGCGGGGGCCCTCCTACTTCAGCTCGCCGCGCAGGGCGTACACGCGGCGCAGGTTGCGGATGAGGCGGCCCGATTCGGCAAAGTTCAGGGTTTGCTGGCCGTCGGAAGCGGCGGTTTCGGGCGTTTCGTGGGTTTCGTAGAGGATGCCGTCGGCGCCGGCCAGCACGGCGGCCAGGGCCATGGCGGGCACGTAGTCGCGCAGGCCGATGCCGTGGCTGGGGTCGACGACCACGGGCAGGTGGCTTTTCTCCTTGAGGATGGGCACCGCATTCAAATCCAGGGTGTTGCGGCTGGCGGTTTCGAACGTGCGGATGCCCCGCTCGCAGAGGATGAGCTTTTCGTTGCCGCCCGAAAACACGTACTCGGCCGACGAGAGCAGCTCCTCAATCGAGCCCGAGATGCCGCGCTTGAGGAGCACCGGCTTGTCGACGCCGCCCAGCGCGTCGAGCAGGTTGTAGTTCTGCGTGTTGCGGGCCCCCACCTGAAACACGTCCACGTAGTCGTGCATTTCCTCGATCTGCGACACCTGCATCACCTCGGTCACGATTTTGATGCCCCGCGCCCGCGCCATTTGGTGGAACAGCCGCAGCCCCTCCATGCCCAAGCCACGGAACGCGTAGGGCGACGAGCGGGGCTTGAACACGCCGCCGCGCATCAGGCGCACGCCGTTTTCGCGCAGGTGGTCCATCACCTTCTCCATCTGGGCTTCGCTCTCGATGCTACACGGGCCGGCGCACAGCGCCAAGTGGCCCTCGCCGATGGCCACGCCGTCGCCCAGGTCGATGACGGTGGGCTTCACGCGCCACTTGCGGCTCACGAGCTGGTAGTCGTCCGATACCTGGTGCACGTCGCGCACGCCCGGCAGCTGGCCGATGGTGCGCAAATCGATTTCGCGCTGGCCGATGGCAATCAGGTAGTGCGCGTGCTGGGTCGTGACGTCGGTGGTTTTGTAGCCTTGCTCGGCCAGGTGGGCCGTCAGGGCCGGCACCGAAGCCTGGGAGTCGAGTTGGAGAATCATGGAAGTAAGTGGGCTAGTTGAGCGGTGGAAGCAGACTTTGGGGCGGGCGGCTGGCGAAAAAGCCGCCCGTCCGCCCCCGCCGGCCGCACGCCCCGACGGTTAGCTTTTGATGCCCGCCACGAAGGCGGCGGCGGCGGCCGGCGCGTCGGGGGCCCCGGCGAGGGCTTTGATGAGCGCCGAGCCGATGATGGCCCCGTCGGCGTGGCGGCAGGCGCGCCGAAACGACGACTGGTCGGCGATGCCGAAGCCGACGAGGCGCGGCGTTTTCAGGCTCATGGCCTCAATGCGCCGGAAGTAGTCGTCCTGCACGGTGGTGTCGGCCGGGCCGGTGTTGCCGGTGATGCCGGGCCCCGACACCAAGTACAAAAACGCTTCGCTGATGCGGTCGAGGTGGCGGATGCGGGCCTCGCTGGTTTGGGGCGTGACGAGGAACACCGGCCGCAGGCCGTGGCGGCGAAAGGTTTCGGCGTATTCTTCCTCGTACTCGGCCACCGGCAGGTCGGGCAGGATGAGGCCGTCGACGCCGGCGGCGGCGGCCTCGCGGCAGAAGTTTTCGACCCCGAACTGCAGCACCGGGTTGAGGTAGCCCATGAGGAGCACCGGCGTGTCGGGCAGGGCCTGGCGCAGGGGCGCGAGCTGGCCAAACAACGTTTTAATATTCATGCCGTTGGCCAGGGCCACCGTGCTGCTGTGCTGGATCACGGGGCCGTCGGCCAGCGGGTCGGAAAACGGCATCCCGATTTCGAGCATGTCGGCCCCGGCCGCCACCAGGGCCCGGGCCAGCGGCAGCGTGTCGGCCAGGGCCGGGTAGCCGGCGGTGAAGTAGATGTTGAGCAGGTTCTGCTTGTGCGCGAAGGCGGTTTGGATACGGTTCATTAGCGCGGGGTTTCGCAAGGTTAAGAGAGGTTGCGCGGGGGGAGGCGGGGTGAGGCGCAGGTCGTTTACTGACTGAGCAGGTTGTGCCAGGCGTAGGTTTCCAGGGCGTAGCGCCTGGCGAAACCTCTTTTAACCTCGCGGAACCTCGCGCTCAAGGCCCTGCGCGCCGCTACACCAGCTTGTCCATGTTCTTCAAATACGTGTCGAGGTCCTTGTCGCCGCGGCCCGAGAGGTTCACCACCACCACGTCGTCGGGGCCGGCGCCGAGCTGGCCGAGGGCGGCCAGGGCGTGGGCCGTTTCCAGGGCCGGGATGATGCCTTCGAGGCGGGAGCACTCGGCCACGCCGCGCAGGGCCTCGTCGTCGGTGATGGCGATGAAGCGGGCGCGGCCGCTGGCCCCCAGCCAGGCGTGCAGGGGCCCGATGCCGGGGTAGTCGAGGCCCGCGCTCAGCGAGTAGGGCTCCGTGATTTGGCCGTCGGCGTCCTGCATCAGCAGCGTGCGGCTGCCGTGGATGATGCCCGGCGTGCCCAGCACCGAAGTGGCCGCCGAGTGCCCCGAGTGAATGCCGTGCCCGGCCGCTTCCACCGCCACCAGCCGCACGCTGGGCTCGTCGAGGAAATGGTAGAAGGCCCCCGCCGCGTTGGAGCCGCCGCCCACGCAGGCCACCACGTAGTCGGGCAGCTCCGACCCCGTTTTTTCCAGCAGCTGCTTGCGGATTTCTTCGCTGATGACGCTTTGCAGGCGCGCCACCAGGTCGGGGTACGGGTGGGGGCCCACCACCGAGCCGATGATGTAGTGCGTGTCGACGGGGTTGGCAATCCAGTCGCGGATGGCCTCGTTGGTGGCGTCTTTCAGGGTTTGGCTGCCGCTGGTGGCCGGGCGCACCTCGGCCCCGAGCAGGCGCATGCGGGCCACGTTGGGGGCCTGCCGCTCGATGTCGACGGCCCCCATGTACACCACGCAGGGCAGGCCCATCAGGGCGCACACCGTGGCGGTGGCCACGCCGTGCTGGCCGGCCCCGGTTTCGGCAATGATGCGGGTTTTGCCCAGCCGCTGGGCCAGCAGGATCTGCCCCACCGTGTTGTTGATCTTGTGGGCCCCGGTGTGGCAGAGGTCTTCGCGCTTGAGGAACACGCGGGTGCCGTATTTTTCCGACAGCCGCCGGGCCTCGAACAGCGGCGTGGGCCGCCCCACGTAGTCGCGCAGCAACTGCTCGAACTCGGCCCGGAAGCTGGCCGAGGCCAGGATGTCCTCGTACTGCGTCCGCAGCTCCTCCACGTTCGGAAACAGCATTTCGGGCACGAAGGCCCCCCCGAATTCGCCGTAGTAGCCGCGGGCCGTGGGGGTTTGGTAAGAAAAGGTGGCGGAAGCAGCCATGGCAGGGGAATTAATTAAAAGCTGTTTTTAAGCCGAATTAAATATCAGTTAAAAGTGAAGAGTTAAAATTACACCTGCTTTTAACTTTTCACCTTTAACTTTTCAGGCATTCAGGCCGGCCAGGAAGGCGGCCACCCGGGCGGGGTCTTTCACGCCGGGGGCCGTTTCCACGCCGCTGTTCACGTCGACGCCGGCCAGGCCGGGCAGGCGCAGCGCCCGCAGGGCGGGGGCGTGCTCGGGGCACAGGCCGCCGGCCAGCAGGTAGGGCACCGGCAAATCGTATTTTTCCAGCACCCGCCAATCGAACACCCGGCCGTTGCCGCCCGGCGCGGGGCCCTGGGTGTCGAACAAAAAGTAGTCGACGTGCGGCGCGTAGGGCCCCAGCTGCTGGAAATCGAACGCCTCCCCCACCCCGAACGCCTTGATGACCCGCAGCCCCACCGCTTGCAGCGCGGCGCACTGGGCCGGCGGCTCCTGGCCGTGGAGCTGCGCCCAGCCCAGCGCGAAGCGGCAGGTGGTGGCCTCGATGTTCGCGGTCGTTTCGTTCACGAACACCCCAACCCGCTGGATGCGGTCGGGCAGGCCCCGCACCAGGCCCGGGGTCAGGGCGTCGCCGGCGTAGCGGGGCGAGGACGGGGCGAAGATGAACCCCATAAAGTCCGGGTCGAGGCCGGTGACGGCGGCCACGCTGGCAGATTCGCGCATGCCGCACACCTTCACCAGCAGGCGCGGGCGGGCGGGGGCGGGGTTCGGAGCGGCGGTGGGCACGGCGGGGCGCATGGGGTTAGGCGGTTGCCGGGGCAACAGCGGCGACGGGCGGCAAAGTTGCCAACTCCTGCACCAGGGCGGCGCAGGCCCGCTCGGGCCGGCTGTGCCGCATGAACGTTTCGCCCAGCAAAAAGCCCTGGTAGCCCGCGCGCCGCAGCTGCCCGATGGCCGCCGCCTGGCTGATGCCGCTCTCCGAGATTTTCACGAATTCGGCCGGAACGGCCTCGGCCAGGCCCAGCGACGTGTCGAGGCTGAGGCTGAAATCGTGCAGGTTGCGGTTGTTCACGCCCACCAAGTCCACGGCGTCGGGGTGCAGGCTGCGGGCCAGCTCGTCGCCGTCGTGCACTTCGAGCAGCACCTCCAGGCCCAGGCTTTTGGCCAGGCGGCCCAGGGACAGGATTTCGGCCGGCGCGAGCACGGCCGCGATGAGCAGCACGGCGTCGGCCCCGATGCTGCGGGCTTCGCGCACCTGGTACTCGTCGACCACGAAATCCTTGCGCAGGATGGGGCAGAAATTGAAGCGCCGGGCCGTGGTCAGGTCCTCGTTGGTGCCGCCGAAAAACTCGCCGTCCGTGAGCACCGACAGCGCCGCCGCCCCGGCCTGCATGTAGCCCAGCGTGGTGCGCTCCACCGGCGCGTAGCGGTTGATCCAGCCCTGCGAGGGCGACTTGCGCTTGAACTCGGCGATGAGGCCGCTGCTGCCCGGCCGCCGCAAGTAGTGCCGCAGCGAAAGCGGCTGCCCGTGGGCATAAAGGCTGTTTTCCAATAATTTAACCGGGCGCAGCTCGCGACGCTCGGCCACTTCGCGGCGCTTGTGGGCCACGATGCGCTCCAGAATGGTGGGGGTGCTCATATGCAGTTATAGTTCAGCAGTGTGCAGTTGTCGATTACCGGCTCCGGGTTGTTTGGGAAAGCCACCCGGTCCTTGCCCTTGTTAGCAGTAAAGTCATGTGGACGTCCTGCCAGCCCATTTAATTCCTTCCAAAGGATCACGCGCATAAGCCGGGGGCCCCAGCACTTGTTTCTTATTGCGCCGCCAGCAGCCGCTCAAAGGCCCGGCGGGCGGCCCCCGAGTCGAGCGACTCGCGGGCCAGGGCCAGGGCCCCGGGCCAGTCCAGGGCGGGGCGGGCGCAGCGCAGGGCCAGGGCGGCGTTGGCCGTCACCACGTCGCGCTGCACGGGTGAGGCCTTGCCGCGCAGAATATTCTGAAATACCCCGGCGGCGGCCGCCACCGTGGCCCCCCCGGCAAGGTCGGCGAGGGTGGCCGGGCGCAGGCCCAGGGCGGCAGCGGTGAGCACTTGCTCGCCCGCGTGGCTCGTCACGACCTTAGCCGCGTCGGTGAGCGAAAGCTCGTCGTAGCCGTCCAGGGCGTGCACCACGGCGTAGCGGGTGCCGGTGGGCTGCAACAGGTAATGGTACACGCGCTGCAGCTCCAGGCTGAAAACGCCCAGCACCTGCGCGTCGGGCCGGGCGGGGTTCACGAGGGGCCCCAGGATGTTGAAAAACGTGCGCAGGCCCAGCTCGCGGCGCACCGGCCCGGCGTGGCGCATGGCCGGGTGATAGGTTTGGGCGTGCAGGAAGCAGATACCGGCCGCGTCGAGCTGGCGCCGCAGCCGGCCGGGCTTGTCCTCAAAATCGACCCCGAAATGCGCCAGCACGTTGGAGGAGCCGCTCACCGACGACACCCCAAAATTGCCGTGCTTGGCCACCCGCACCCCCGCCCCGGCCACCACAAAGCTGGCCAGCGTGGAGATGTTGAACGTGTTTTTGCCGTCGCCGCCCGTGCCCACGATGTCCACCAGCTCGGTGGTGCCCAGGTCCGGGTCGCGGCACAGCTCCAGCAGGGCCCCGCGGAAGCCGCCCAGCTCGGCCACCGTGATGGGCCGCATCCGGTACACGGCCAGGAAGGCCGCCGTTTCGGCTGGGTTGGCGCCGCCCTCGCCGAGCTGGCGCATGGCGGCGTGGGCCTCGGCCAGGGTCAGGGGCTGCTGGTCGAATAGTTTGGTGAGAATCTCTTTCACAATTTAGTGTTGTTGAAACGTCATGTTCATCTGGCGTCCGCGCAGTCGAAGCATCTCTCCCGCTGACTAATTAATTACTGCTGCGATAGAGATGCTTCACTGCGTTCAGCATGACCGCCTTTTTTGTCTGTTACCCCCTCGAT
>JANXOE010000161.1 GCA_025353745.1 Hymenobacter sp. | reverse complement strand
TCGAAGCCGGCGTGGGCGGCCCAGGTGGTCATGCCGCGCAGGGCTTCGGGGCGGGTGAGGGCGTTTTCCATTTGAAAACCGTTGGCGGGAAGGTTCCGGGCGTCCTGCCGGGCCACGGCGGCGTGGAAGCCGTAGAGCGGGTTGACGGCTTCCACCGGGAAGTCGGAACCCAGGGCCACCTGGCCGTATTGCCGGAGCAAGGCGCGGTACGCGTAGGCCGTTTCCAGGCGCTGGGGCCCCAGCCGCTCGCCGGCCCAGCGCATGTCGGACGTGGCGTGGGCGGGCTGCACCGACGGCACAATGTGGTATTGGCCGAACTTCGGCACGTCGGCCCGGCTCACGACTTGGGCGTGCTCGATGCGCCAGCGCCGGTCGGTTTGGCCGCGCAGGGCCGCGCCGTAAATGTCGAGCAGCAGCCGGTTGCTGGAGTCGCCGATGGCGTGGGTGTTCATCTGGAACTTGCTGGCGGCCAGCTCCGCGGCCAGGGCCCGGTAGTATTCGGGGTGTTGCAGCAGGAACCCCGTTTCGTGGGGCCGGTCGGAATAAGGCGCCAGCAGCGCGGCCCCGCGCGAGCCCAGGGCCCCGTCGGCGTACACTTTGAAGGCGCAGATGGTCAGGTTATCGCTGAAATAGGGCCCCCGGGGCAAGTAGTACGCCTTGTTTTCGGGCGTGGGGTTGAGCATGGCGTAGAGGCGCAGCCGCAGCCGGCCCTGCCGCTGCAGGGCCGCCATGCGCTCGATGTCCGCCCGGTCGAGGCCGGCGTCGGCGAGGCTGGTGAGGCCCACGGCCAGGCAGTTTTGCTGGGCTTGCAGCAGGGCCGCTTCGGCTTCGGCGGGCCCTGGCTCGGGAATTCTGGCGGCCACGAGCCGCACCGCGTTGTCCACAAGCAGGCCGGTGAGGCGGCCCCGGGCGTCGCGCCCGATCACGCCGCCGCTGATGGGCGTGCGGGCCGTGACGCCGGCCAAATCCAGTGCCTTTTGGTTGGCCAGCGCCGCGTGGCCGTCGATGCGAATGATCAGCACCGGCACGCCGGGAAACAGCCGGTCCAGCGTGTCTTTGGTGGGGAATTGCCGGCCGGGCCAGCGGGTTTGGTCCCAGCCGCGGCCGGTGAGCCAGGCCGCGCCGGGCTGCGAGCGGCGGTGCCGCACGAGGCGGTCCACCGTTTCGGCCCACGAAGCAGCATCCACCAAATCAGCCGATTGCAGGCCCAGGGCGTAGCGGTAGAAGTGGCAGTGCGCGTCGTAAAAGCCGGGGTAAATGAACTGCCCGCGCGCGTCCACCGTCTGCGCTGCCCGGTAGCGCCCCCGCAAATCGGCCGAGGGCCCCACGGCCACAAATTTCCCGTCGCGCACCGCAAACGCCTCCGCTTTGCTGAACGCCGAGTCGACGGTGTACACCGTGGCGTTGGTTACGAGCAGGTCCACCGCCTCGCGGCGCGGCTGGCAGCCGCCCAGCAGGGTCCCCAGCGCCAGCAGCGCCGCGCCCTGCTTCAACTCCCAAAACCCAGTAAAATCCCTCATTTGCCCTCGATTGATTGCGTTGGTGAAAGCAGTGTTAAGCTTTGTTGGCCAAGAAGTTACTCAAACTTGAGGTGCTTCACCGACTCGCCCGAGTTTTTCAGCTCCAGCAGCGATTCGATGCCGATTTTGAGGTGCATTTTTACGAAGTTGGCCGTCACTTTTGAGTCCGATTCGGAGGTTTTCACGCCTTCCGGCGTCATCGGGTTGTCGCTCACCAGCAGCAGGGCCCCGTGGGGGATGTCGTTCATGAAGCCGACCACGAAAATGGTGGCCGTTTCCATGTCCACGGCCAGGGCGCGCACCCGGCGCAGGTAGTCCTTGAACTCCTGGTCGTGCTCCCACACGCGGCGGTTGGTGGTGTACACGGTGCCGGTGTAGTAGTCCAGCTCGTGCTTTTTAATCATCGAAGAAACAGCGCGTTGCAGGCGGAAAGAAGGCAGGGCCGGGATTTCCTTGGGCAGGTAATCGTCCGACGTGCCGTCGCCGCGGATGGCGGCAATCGGCAGCACCAAATCGCCGAGCTTGGTCTTTTTCAGGCCCCCGCACTTGCCCAGAAACAGCGCCGCCTTGGGCTTGATGGCCGAGAGCAGGTCCATCACCGTGGCCGCCATCGGCGAGCCCATGCCGAAGTTGATGATGGTGATGCCGCCCGCCGTGGCCGATTGCATCGGCTTGTCGAGCCCGCGCACCTCCACGTCGAACTGCTCGGCAAACATGTACACGTAATTGCTGAAATTGGTGAGCAGGATGTACTGCCCGAATTCGTTCAGCGGCACGCCGGTGTAGCGCGGCAGCCAGTTGTTGACGATGTCTTCCTTGGTTTTCATAAAGGGTTGATTTGGTCTCAATAGAAATTCGGTTGAAGCGTGGTGAAGGGGCAGAGGATTTATTTTTTAACACGGAATTGGGGCCCTGGAAACCCGGTTGCCGCCGCTTGGAAAAGCAATAAACTGAAAAAGCCGCCTTACCCATTGGGTACGACGGCACGGTGGGCACTCCAAAAACGCGGCGCCCCCGCCCGTACCTTTGGAGGTGATGCAAGTGCTGGACCTGCCGCCTTTCGAGGCCAAACTTACGCAATCGGCCACGAACCAGCCGCTCATCTGGGACGGGCTGCGCCGCCGGCACGTGGTGCTCACGCCCGAAGAATGGGTGCGCCAGCACGTGGTGCACTACCTGGCGGCGCACCTGGGCTACCCGCGCGGCCTGCTGGCCCTGGAGCGCGGCCTGCGCTACAACCAGCGCCAGAAGCGCACCGATTTGCTGGCCCTGGGGCCCTCCGGCCGGCCGCTGCTGCTGGTCGAGTGCAAGGCCCCGGCCGTGGCCATCGACGGGGCCGTGGCCCGGCAGGCCACCACCTACACCCAAACCGTGGGGGCCCCGCTGCTGCTGCTCACCAACGGGCTGGTGCACTACTGCTGGCGGGTCGATTTTGCGCGCCGCGCCAACGAGCGGCTCGACGAGATTCCGACTTTTGCGGCCGCCGTGGCGCTGGCCGGGCCGTAAAGCTGCGCGTTCCCATTTACTATATTTTGCTTCTATGAAATTGTTCCGCTTCGGCCCCGAGGGGCACGAGCTGCCCGGTGCGCTGACCGCCGACGGCCAGCGCCTCGACGTGTCGGCGTTTGGCGAAGACTACCAGGAGACGTTCTTCGCCACCGACGGCCCCGGCCGGCTCGCCGCCTGGCTGGCGCAGCACGGGGCCCGGTGCCCGGCGGTGCCGGCCGCCGCCCGGCTGGGCAGCTGCGTGGCGCGGCCGTCCAAAATCGTGTGCATCGGCCTGAATTACCGCGCCCACGGCGCCGAAACCGGCCTGGGCCTGCCCGCCGAGCCGGTGTTTTTCCTGAAAGCGACTTCGGCCCTGAGCGGGCCCCACGACGACGTGGTGCTGCCGCGCGGGGCCACCAAGCTCGACTGGGAAGCCGAGCTGGCCTTCGTCATCGGCCGGAAAGCCGCCTACGTCACGGAGGCGGACGCGCTGGCGCACGTGGCCGGCTACACCGTGCTCAACGACTACAGCGAACGGGCCTTCCAGCTCGAACGCGGCGGGCAGTGGACCAAGGGCAAGAGCGCCGATACTTTCGCGCCCACGGGGCCCTACCTCACGCCGGCCGCCGATGTGCCCGACCCGCAAAACCTGCGCATCTGGCTCACCGTCAACGGCGAAGCGAAGCAGGAGGCCAACACCCGCGACATGGTGTTCGGGGTGGCCAAAATCATCAGCTACGTGAGCGGGTTCATGGCGCTGCTGCCCGGGGACGTCGTTTCGACGGGCAGCCCGGCCGGAACGGGCATGGGCCTGCACCCGCCGCAGTACCTGCAAGCCGGCGACGTGGTGGAGCTGGGCATTGAGGGCCTGGGCGCGCAGCGGCAGCGGGTGGCGGCGTTGCCGGTTTTGAATTAAAAACTAAAAATGGAGAATTAAAAATGTCTTCTCAGCCGGAGCCGGGAAGACATTTTTAATTCTCCATTTTTAGTTTTTAATTCAAACCGTGGCGGGCTCCAGCACGTCGGCCACGTCCACCAGGGGCAGGCCCCAGGCGTCGGCCACGCCTTTGTAGACGACCTCGCCGTGCACCACGTTCAGGCCCAGGCGCAGGGCGGCGTCCTGGCGGCAGGCGGCCTGCCAGCCTTGGTTGGCCAGCTTCACGGCGTAGGGCAGCGTGGCGTTGGTGAGGGCCAGGGTGGAGGTGTAGGGCACCGCGCCGGGCATGTTGGCCACGCAGTAGTGCACCACGTCGTCGATGATGAAGGTCGGGTTTTCGTGGGTGGTGGGGCGGCAGGTTTCGATGCAGCCGCCCTGGTCCACGGCCACGTCCACGACCACCGTGCCGGGGCGCATGGTCTTGAGCATGTCGCGGGTGATGAGGTGCGGGGCCTTCGCGCCCGGAATCAGCACCGCGCCCACGATCAGGTCGGCGGTTTTGATGGCTTCGCGGATGTTGTACTCGTTGGAATACTGCGTGACCACGTTTTTCGGCATGAAGTCGTCGAGCTCGCGCAGGCGGTTCAGGTTGATGTCCATCACCGTCACCTGGGCCCCCAGGCCGGCGGCCACCTTCGCGGCCTGCGTGCCCACGATGCCGGCGCCGAGCACCAGCACGTGCGCGGGCTTCACGCCGGGCACGCCGCCGAGCAGGATGCCGCGGCCTTTAGCGGTTTCTCCAGGTACTTGGCGCCTTCCTGGGGGGCCATGCGGCCGGCCACTTCGCTCATCGGGATGAGCAGGGGCAGGGCCCGGCTGGGCAGCTCCACAGTTTCGTAGGCCAGGCACACGGCCTTGCGCTCGATCATGGCGTGGGTCAGCTCTTCGCCGCTGGCGAAGTGGAAGTAGGTGAACAGCAGCTGGTTCTCCTTGATGAGCGGGTACTCCTCGGCAATCGGCTCCTTCACCTTGACGATCATCTCGGCCTGCCCGTACACGTCGGCGATGGTGGGCAGCAGCTGCGCGCCGGCCTGCGCGTAGTCGGCGTCGTCGAAGCCGCTGCCGCTGCCGGCCCCGGCCTGCACCAGCAGCGTGTGGCCGTGCTTGCGCAGCTCGGCCACGCCGGCGGGCGTGAGGCCCACGCGGTTTTCGTTGTTTTTAATTTCCTTGGGAACGCCGATAATCATAACGGAGCGGGGTGGGAGTGGAAGAGATAAAGCAAGCGCCGAAACGCGGCGCGAAGATACGGCCCCAGCGCCCGGGCCCCGCCCAAAAGTATTGCGTCACCCCGCCGCCTGGCCGGCCGCCAGCAGCCCGCGCATGTCCAGGGCCCGGGTGTGCATCGCAATGCCGCCCTGCGCGTCGCGGGGCCATTCGGCGCGGGGCCGGTCCCAGTACAGCTCCACGCCGTTGCCGTCGGGGTCGCTGAGGTACACCGCCTCCGACACGCCGTGGTCGGCCGAGCCGCTGAGCGGGTAGCCGGCGTCGGCGAGGCGGGCCACCACGCGGCCCAGGTCGGCGCGGGTGGGGTAGAGGAAGGCGGCGTGGAACAAGCCCGCGCCGTGGGTCCGGGCCGGGGGCCCTCCCAGGCTGTTCCAGGTGTTCAGGCCGATGTGGTGGTGGTAGCCCCCGGCCCCCAAAAACGCGGCCTGCTCGCCGAAGCGCTGGTTCAGCTCGAAGCCCAGCAGGCCCTGGTAAAAAACCAGGGCCCGGTCGAGGTCGCTCACTTGTAGGTGCACGTGGCCCACGCGGGCCCCGGCGGGAGCGGTGTAGTCGGAGTCAGTCACGGTTGGGGCGGTCCGGGCGGCCGGCTTTTCGCCGGTGGCCCGCTAATCGCAAGAGTGTTTGGGGTAATAACGGCGTTCGGGCAGATGACTCGGCAACAATGCAGCGATTAGCGGGCGACCGGCTTTTCGCCGGTGGCCCGCTAATCGCTGCGTTGGAGTGCGTTACGCTGCGGGCTGGCTCTGCAAAATCTGCTCGATGCGGGCCAGCTCGTCGGGGCTGAAAGCCAGGTTATCGAGGCTGCGCAGCGAGTCGGCCAGCTGCTCGGGGCGGCTGGCGCCCACCAGCACCGAGGTCACGCGGTTGTCTTTCAACAGCCAGGCCAGGGCCATTTGGGCCAGGCTTTGGCTGCGCTGCCTGGCTATTTCGTTCAGGCTTTGCAGCTGGGCCACCACGGCGGGCGTCACCTGGTCGCGCTGCAGGAAGCCGGTGCTTTTCGCGGCCCGCGAATCGTCGGGGATGCCGTGCAGGTACTTGTTGGTGAGCAGGCCCTGGGCCAGGGGCGAGAACGGGATGCAGCCCACGCCCTCGGTGCCCAGCACGTCGAGCAGGCCCGCCTCCGGGTCGCGCACCAGCATGGAGTACTTGGGCTGGTGGATGAGGCAGGGCGTGCCCATTTCGCGCAGCAGGCGGATGGCCTCGCGGGCGCGGTCGGGCTCGTAGTTCGACAGGCCCACGTACAGGGCCTTGCCCTGGCGCACGGCGTGGGCGAGGGCCCCCATGCTTTCCTCCAGGGGCGTGTCGGGGTCGGGGCGGTGATGGTAAAAAATATCGACGTACTCCAGCCCCATGCGCTTCAGGCTTTGGTCGAGGCTGGCCAGCAGGTACTTGCGCGAGCCCCATTCGCCGTAGGGGCCCTCCCACATGTTGTAGCCCGCCTTGGTCGAGATGATCAGCTCGTCGCGGTAGCCGGCAAAATCTTCGCGCAGCACCCGCCCGAAATTGATTTCGGCCGAGCCGGGGGGCGGGCCGTAGTTGTTGGCCAGGTCGAAGTGGGTGATGCCGTGGTCGAAGGCCAGGCGCAGGGTCTGGCGGCCGGTGGCCAGCGCGTCCACGTCGCCGAAGTTGTGCCAGAGGCCCAGCGAGATGGCGGGCAGTTTCAGGCCGCTTTGGCCGCAGCGGCGGTAGGGCAGGGCCTGGTAGCGGCCCGCCGCGGGGAGGTAATTCGTCGTCATGAACAAACGGTTATTTAAACGGAACGGCCGTACTGCTTTCCTTCACCAGGCTTTCGGGGGCCAGGGTGCGCACCACGGTGGCCCGCAAAGTAAGCTTGGCGTCGCCGGTCGCGGCGTTGGAATGCACCGTCACGGCGTCGGCCAGGGCCCCGAGCTGGTGCGGGGCGTACACGATGTCGACGGCCGCGCGCTGGCCGGGGGCGATGGGCGCGGGCGGCGTTTTGTAGCCGGCGCAGTAGCAGCCGCTGGTGAGGGCCCCGAGCACGAGCGGGCTCTTGCCGGCGTTGCGCACCACGAAGCGGGCGCTGAGCTGCTGCCCCATTTCGAGGCGCCCGAAGTCGTGCTCGGGGCCCTCGATTTCGAGGCGCGGGGCGCGGGCCAGCTCGGCGGGGGTGAGGGCCTTGCGCAGCTCTTCCTTCGTCAGTACGTTGCCTTTGATGGTGAGCACCTTGGCGCTTTCGGCGGCGTTGCTGCTCACGGTCACGGTTTTGTTGAACACGCCGGGGCGGCCGGCGCTGCTGTACACGGCCCGCACCATGCCCGACTTGCCGGGCAGCACCGGCGTTTTCGTCCAGTCGGGGGTGGTGCAGCCGCAGCTGGCCTGCACGTTGGCGATGACCACGGGCTGGTTGCCGGTGTTTTTGAACCGGAACTCGTGGGTGGCCTGCGTGCCCTCGGGCACGGCCCCGAAGTCGTGCAGGTCCTGCTCGAACGTCAGCACGCCCTGGGCGCGGGCGCCGACGGTCGCGGTCAACAAAGCCAGGGCGAAAAGGTATTTCATAACAACGGGCATAAGGCGGTGAAAACCTGCCGCCGGCCGCCGCGTAACGCACCAACCGGGGGTAGGGCAAATATACACCGGGCCCCGCCCGCGCCCGGCACCGTATTTTTGCCCCGGCTTCGCGCCCCGCCGCCCTTCCGCCTCCCACCCACGCATCCTATTTAAGCATCCCTCATGCCCCTTGCCGAACTAACCGCTCCGGCCCCCGCGGCCGCCCTGGCCCCGGCCGATTTCCTCCACGACTACCGCCTGGGCTGGGAAAGCCGCCACGCCTCGCTCGCCGGCCGCAAAGAAGTGTTCATGGGCAAGGCCAAGTTTGGCATCTTCGGCGACGGCAAAGAAGTGCCCCAGCTGGCCCTGGCGCGGGTGTTTCAGAACGGTGATTTCCGCGCCGGCTACTACCGCGACCAGACCTTCATGGTGGCCATCGGCGAGCTCACCTGGCAGCAGTACTTTGCCCAGCTCTACGCCCACCCCGACGTGGAGGCCGAGCCCTCCACCGCCGGCCGCGCCATGAACGGCCACTTCGGCACCCGCCTGCTCGACGACGACGGCCACTTCCGGCCCCAGACGGCCACCAAAAACTCGTCGTCCGACATCTCGCCCACCGCCTCCCAAATGCCGCGCCTCGTGGGCCTGGCCTACGCCAGCAAGCTCTACCGCCAGAACCCCGAGCTGCACCAGTTCGACGATTTTTCGGTGAACGGCAACGAGGTGGCGTTCGGCACCATCGGCAACGCCAGCACGTCGGAGGGCATGTTTTTCGAGGCGTTGAACGCGGCCGGCGTGCTCCAGATTCCGATGCTGGTGTCGGTGTGGGACGACCACTACGGCATCTCGGTGCCGGCTGAATACCAGACGACTAAGCAGAGTATTTCGGCCATCATGGCCGGCCTCCAGCGCGAGGGCGAAGGCCAGCCCGGCTTCGAGATTTTTGCCGTGAAAGGCTGGGACTACCCGGCCCTGGTGGACGCCTACCAGCGCGCCGCCGACGTGTGCCGCGCCCAGCACGTGCCCGTGCTCTTCCACGTCACGGAACTGACCCAGCCCCAGGGCCATAGCACCAGCGGCTCGCACGAGCGCTACAAGTCGAAAGACCGCCTGCACTGGGAGGAAAAGCACGACTGCCTGCTGAAAATGCGCGAGTGGCTGCTGGCCGAAGGCCACGCCACCGCCGATGAGCTGGACGCCCTCGAAAAGGAAGCCGCCGCCGCCATCAAGCAGGCCCGCACCGCCGCCTGGGCCGATTTCTTCGACCCCATCCGCGACGAGCGCGACGCCACCGTGGCCCTGCTCGACCGCCTGGTGGCCGCCACCGGCTCGGAAAATGAGCTGGCCGAAACCGTCAACCAGCTGCGCACCAACCCCGCGCCCATCCGCGCCGACAGCGTGCGCACCCTGCGCCGGGCCCTGCGCCAGGTGCGCGGCCTGGGCCGCCACCCCGGCCGCCGCGCCGTGCAGCAGTACCTGGAGCAGCTGCTGGCCGAAAATGCCGACCGCTACAACTCCAACCTGTTCAGCCAAAGCGAGGAAGCCGTGGGCAACATCGACGAAGTGCCGGTGGCCTACGGCCCCGACGCCGCGCCGGTGGACGGCCGCGAGGTGCTGCAAGCCTGTTTCACGGCCAATTTCCAGCGCGACCCGCGCATCTTCGCCATCGGCGAGGACGTGGGCAAGATCGGCGACGTGAACCAGGCCTTTGCCGGGTTGCAGGAGCAGTTCGGCGAGCTGCGCGTGACCGATACCGGCATTCGCGAGTGCACCATTATCGGCCAGGGCATCGGGGCGGCCCTGCGCGGGCTGCGGCCCATCACCGAAATCCAGTACCTCGATTATTTGCTGTACGCGGTTCAGATTCTGAGCGATGACCTCGCCTGCCTCCAGTACCGCACCAAGGGCGGGCAGAAGGCCCCGCTCATCGTGCGCACCCGGGGCCACCGGCTGGAAGGCATCTGGCACTCGGGCTCGCCGATGGGGATGCTGCTGGCCACGCTGCGCGGCATCCACGTGTGCGTGCCCCGCGACATGACGCAGGCGGCGGGCTTCTACAACACGCTGCTGCGGAGCGACGAGCCCGCCGTGGTGGTGGAATGCCTCAACGGCTACCGCCTCAAAGAGAAAATGCCCGCCAACGTGGGCGAGTTCACGCTGCCGCTGGGCCGGCCCGAGGTGCTGCGCGAGGGCACCGACGTCACCATCGTCACCTACGGCTCGATGTGCCGCGTGGTGATGGAGGCGGCCCGCCAGCTGGCCGAAGTCGGCATCTCGGCCGAAGTGGTGGACGTGCAAACCCTGCTGCCCTTCGATACCCAACACCTCATCGCCGACAGCCTGCGCAAAACCGGCCGGGTGCTGTTCGCCGACGAGGACGTGCCCGGCGGGGCCTCGGCCTTCATGCTCCAGCACGTCATCGACGAGCAGGACGGCTACCAGCTGCTCGACGCGGCCCCGCGCTGCCTCTCGGCCCAGGCCCACCGCCCGGCCTACAGCTCCGACGGCGACTACTTCAGCAAGCCCAGCGTGGAGGACGTGTTCGACGCCGCCTACGCCCTGCTGAGCGAGGCGGCCCCGGAGCAGTTCCCAGACATTTACTGAGGGCCCCGGGCATGAAAAAAGCGGCCGCCCCTTCCGGAGCGGCCGCTTTT
>JANXOE010000149.1 GCA_025353745.1 Hymenobacter sp. | reverse complement strand
TTTCATGGCGGCAAGGTAGCGGGCTGCCGGGGGCGGCCGGGCCAAGGCGTGTTCTCAAAAACAGTTAGCCCGGCCGCACTTGGCCGTCGCCGCGCACCAGCCACTTGTAGCTCGTGAGCTCTTCCAGGCCCATGGGGCCCCGGGCGTGCAGCTTCTGGGTGCTGATGCCGATTTCGGCCCCCAGCCCGAACTGGGCCCCGTCGGTGAAGGCCGTGGAGGCGTTGGCGTACACGGCGGCCGCGTCCACGCGCTGCAAAAAAGTCTCGATGTGGGCCGGCGTTTCCGAAACGATGGCCTCGCTGTGGCGCGAGCCGTGCCGGGCGATGTGGCCGAGGGCCCCGGCCAGGTCGGGAACGGTTTTCACCGCCATTTTCAGGGCCAGAAACTCGGTGCCGAAGTGCGTTTCGTCGGCCGGCGCCAGCAGCGCGGCGGGGTAGCGGCCGGCCAGCGCGGCGCGGGCCGGCGCGTCGGCAAACAGCTCGACGCCGGCTTCGGCCAGCGGGGCCAGCAGCGCCGGCAAATCGGCCAGTCGCTTTTCGTTGATTAACAGGCAGTCGAGGGCGTTGCACACGCTCACGCGGCGGGTTTTGGCGTTGGCGATGATGGCGCGCCCCTTGGCCAGGTCGCCGCTTTCGTCGAAGTAGGTGTGCACCACGCCGGCCCCGGTTTCGATGACCGGCACGCGCGCGTTTTGGCGCACGTAGTCGATGAGGCCCTGGCTGCCGCGCGGAATCACCACGTCCACGAAGCCGACGGCCCCCAGCAGGGCCTCGGCGGCGGCGCGCTCGGGCGGGAGCAGGGTGGCCACGGCCGCCGGTAGGCCGTGGCGGGCCAGCACGGGCCCGGCCACGGCCAGGGCCGCCGCGTTGGAGCACGCGGCGTCGGAGCCGCCCTTCAGCAGGCAGGCGTTGCCGGTTTTCAGGCACAGGGCCAGGCTGTCGAAGGTCACGTTGGGCCGCGCTTCGTAGATGATGCCCACCACGCCCAGCGGCACGCGCACCTTGCTCAGATGCAAGCCGTTGGGCAGGGTTTTGTCGGTGAGGCGCTGGCCGAGCGGGGAGGGCAGGGCGGCCACGCTTTCCACGTCGGCGGCGACGCCCAGCAGGCGCCCGGCGGTGAGGCGCAGGCGGTCGTGGCGCGGGTCGGCTTCGGGCATTTGGGCCAGGTCGCGGGCGTTTTCGGCCAGCAAAAACGGCGTGGCCGCGCGCACAGCCGCGGCCAAGTCGCGCAGCAGGGCGTCGGTGGCGGCGGGCACGAGGGCCCCCAGCGCGTAGCTGGCCCGCTGGGTAGCGGCAAAGAGGGCCGGGTAGTCGGTCATGGGCATCTGATTTTTCGCACGGAGTTTTAAGGAAGGTTTGGGGGGAGGCATGGAGTCCGGATTTCTCCGCGAAACCCTCCCTAAGCCTCCTTTGCACTCCGTGCGACAATGCTAATTATCAGCCGTCAAAAACAAATAGTCGTAGTGCACCAGGGGCCGCTGGTGCTGCTGGCCCAGGCGCTCCAGGGCCCTGTCGGAGCCGTATTC
Organism: Hymenobacter sp.; assembly: GCA_025353745.1. Classification (GTDB taxonomy): domain Bacteria; phylum Bacteroidota; class Bacteroidia; order Cytophagales; family Hymenobacteraceae; genus Hymenobacter. The sequence continues at coordinate 14,835 of JANXOE010000149.1, read as the reverse complement.
GGCGATGCCCAGGGCGAAGGCGTGGCCGGTGGCGTCGTCGGTCAGCCGCACGATGTCGCCCTTCCGGAACGCGCCTTCAACGGCCACCACACCCACCGGCAGCAGGCTGCTGGCGTGGCCGGGGGCCGTGAGGGCGGCGTGGGCCCCGGCGTTCACGCGCACCACGGCCCGGGCGGCGCCCTGGGCGTGGGCCAGCCATTTTTTCGTGCCCGAAGCCGTTTTGCCGGGCCGAAACCAGGTGCTCAGGGCCGTGCCGGCCAGCACGGCGGCCAGAATGTTTTCGGTGCGGCCGTTGGCGATGTGCACGCCGATGCCCAGCCGGGCCACCCGCTGGGCCATGTGGCACTTGGTGAGCATGCCGCCGCGCCCGAACGGCGAGCGCTGCGCCGTGACGAACCCCGCGAATCCGACGGCCCCCGGCGCAACCTCGCGGATGACTTTCGCGCCCGGGGCCGCCGGGTCGCCGTCGAAAATGCCGTCCACGTTGGTCAGAATTACCAGCGCGTCGGCGTTGAGCTGGGCCGCGACCAGGCCGGCCAGCTCGTCGTTGTCGGTGAACATCAGCTCTGTGACGGCCACCACGTCGTTCTCGTTCACGATGGGCACCGCCCGCTGCTGGAGCAGCTCGAGGAAGCAGTTTTGCATGTTCTGGTAGTGGCGGCGGTCGCGGAAGTCCTCCTTCGTCACCAGCACCTGGGCCCCCAGCAGGCCGTGGCCGGCCAGCAGCTCGGCGTAGAGGCCCAGCAGCCGCACCTGGCCCACGGCGGCCAGCACCTGGCGGCTGCGCACGGCGTCGGTTTTGGGCGGCAGGGTAATCAAGCTGCGCCCCGCTGCCACGGCCCCCGACGACACCACGATGATTTCCAGGCCCTGGGCGTGCAGGGCCGCCACCTGCGCCACCAGCGCGGCCAGGCGGCCCAGGTCGGGCAGGCCGTTGGGCTGGGTGAGAACGTTGGAGCCGATTTTGACGACGAGGCGGCGGTAGGGCAGGGGCATGGGCGCTAAAGTACCGCCGCGCCCCGCTCAGGCCCCGGCCCGGAACGGGTGGCCGCCCCGGGCCAAGGGGGGCTTCTTCCAAACGGGCGGATTTACACGCCAAGAGCCTATCCAAAAAATTCCCGCCTCGCAAAAAGGCCGTCATGCTCATCTGGCGTCCGCGCAGCCGAAGCGTCTCCCCCGCTTCATCAGGGCCGTACAACGACGCAAAAGAGAGGCTTCGACAAGCTCAGCATGACGGCCTTTGTATTTTTTGGATAGGCCCTAGGTGGTGGATTCCCGGTCCTGCTTCGAAAACGGCTGCTTAGCTGGCCGGCGCCAGGGCCCTCAGTTGCTTGTCGATGAAGTCGATTTCTTCAAAAGAAAGCTGCACGTCGATGGCGCGGGCGTTTTCCACGGCTTGCTCGGGGGTACGCGCCCCCACCAGGGCCCCCGCGATGCCGGGCTGCGCCAGCGTCCAGCGCAGCACGAGCTGGCCGAGGCTGGCGTTTTTGGTTTCGGCCAGCGGGCGCAGCTGGTTCAGCACGGCGTTCACGCGGGCCACGTTTTCGGGCGTGAACAGCGGGTGGCCGTTGCGCAAGTCGCCGTTGCCGAAGGGCTGGCCGGGCTTTATTTTGCCCGTCAGCAGGCCCAGTTGCAGCGGGCTGTACACCAGAATGGCCTGGCCGTGCTGCTGGCAGTAGGGCACCAAGTCGCGCTCAATGCCGCGCACCACCATGCTGTAGGGCACCTGGTTGGAGGCGAGGTGGAGCGTTTGTTCGGCCTCCGTCATTTGGGCCACCGAGTAGTTGCTCACGCCCACAGCGCGCACCTTGCCCTGCTCGACGAGCCGCTGCACGGCCTCCATCGTCTCGGCAATCGGCGTCGTCACGTCGGGCCAGTGCTGCTGGTAGAGGTCGATGTAGTCGGTGCCCAGGCGCCGGAGGCTGTCCTCGCACTCCTTAATAATACTGTCGCGCCCGGCGTACTTGTACACGTCGAGGGCGTGGCCGGCGTTGTCCTGGCTTTTGAAGCCAAAATCGCCCCGGGCCAGGTCCCAACGCAGGCCAAACTTGGTGAGGATCTGTACTTTGTCGCGGGGCAGGGGTTTGATGGCTTCGCCCACGATCTGCTCGCTCAGGCCCTGCCCGTAAATGGGGGCCGTGTCGACGCTGGTCACGCCCCGCTCGTACGCCGCGCGGATGGCCCCCACGGCGTCGTTCTGCTCGGTGCCGCCCCACATCCAGCCGCCGGCCGCCCAGCTGCCGAAGGCGATGCGCGAAACGGTGACGCCGGAGCTGCCCAGTTCTTGGTATTCCATGCTTTTTTCACTGAAAAGGAGAATGCCGTTAACCGGGCCCGGGGCCCTAAGGTTGCCCCGGCCGGCTCCGTTCACGAAACCCCGGGGCCCGGGCCGGTGTTGTGCGGGCCGGGCGGCCGTTGCGGCCCGCCCGCTTTCCCCCTATTTTTAACGCTATGAAAGTTGAAATCTGGTCCGACGTGGTGTGCCCGTTCTGCTACGTCGGCAAGCGCCGCTTCGAGGCGGGCCTGCGGCAATTCGGCCACCCCGAGGCGGTCGAAATCGTGTGGCGCAGCTTTGAGCTGACGCCCGACTTCCGGCCCGTGCCCGGCCAGGACGTGTACGCGTCGCTGGCCGAGAAAAAGGGCATTGCGCCCGAAGAAAGCCGCCGCATGAGCGACCACGTGGCCGCCATGGCCCAGGAAGCGGGCTTGCAGTACAATTTCGACCGCGCCGTGCCGGCCAATACCTTTCTGGCCCACCAGCTCATCCACCTGGGGGCCCTGCACGGCCGCCAGGACGCCGCCAAGGAGCGCCTGTTCGCCGCCTACTACACCGAAGGGCGCGACCTGAACGACCCCGAAACCCTCGCCGAGCTGGGCGCCGAAGTCGGCCTCGACGCCGCCGAAATCCGCCGGGCCCTGGCGGCCGGCACCTACGCCGAAGCCGTGCGCTACGACGAGTACCAGGCCCAGCAAATCGGGGTGGGCGGCGTGCCGTTTTTTGTGTTCGAAGACAAGTACGCCGTGTCGGGCGCCCAGCCGGCCGAGCTTTTCGCCGAAGTGCTCGGCAAAGTGTGGGCCGAAGCCCAAGCGGCCCGGCCTGCGCTGGTGGCCCTGGCCGGCCCGGCCGACGGCCCCGCCTGCGGCCCCGACGGCTGCGACTAACTTCCTTAAAGCCTGCGGCTAAAAGCGCGCCGCGCCGGTGCGGGCGCGGCGCGCTTTGGGCGAGGGCCCCGGCCCGGGGCCCGGGGCCCTTCACCCGGGCCACACGTTGCGCGGGCCGTTTGCACGGCGGCCGGCCAAATCCTTGCTTAGCTTTCAGCGATGAACGCACATTTCCCCCGCAAAGGCTGGGCGCTGGCCCTGCTCGCCGGCACCGGCCTGCTCGGGCTCACGGCCGCCCAGCCGCGCCCGCCCGACGAAAACCTTCTCCAGCGCATTGCCCGGCAGGTGAGCGAATATTACGCCGCCGTTCGCCCCGAAAAAGTCTACCTGCACCTCGACAAGCCGGTGTACGCCACGGGCGAAACCATCTGGTTCAGCGCCTACGTGGTGGACGCCCTGCGCCACCTGGCCGACTCCACAAGCCAGGTGCTGTACGTCGATCTGGTGTCGCCGCAGCAGAAAATTGTGGCCCGCCGCACCCTGCGCCTGCAAGGCGGCCGCGCCGCCGGCGACCTCGACGTGGCCGACACGCTTGCCGCCGGCACCTACCAGCTGCGCGCCTACACCAACTGGATGCGCAACGCCGGCGAAAGCTTCGTGTACAGCCGGCGCCTGGAGGTGTGGGCCGCGTCGCCCTACACCGCCGTGCCGCCGCCGCCGATGGCCGCTTCGGTTCGCAAGCCGGGCGGCCCGCCGCCCGCGCCGGCGGCCCCCCGGCCCGACGTGCAGTTTTTTGCCGAAGGCGGCAACCTAATCGAAGGCCTGCCCGCCACGGTGGCCTGCAAAGCCACCGCTGCCAGCGGCCGCGGGGTGGACGTGCGGGGCCAGATTCTGGACGAGCGCAACGCCGTGGCGGTGCCCAGCTTTGCCACCGCGCACTTGGGCATGGGGCACTTCGGCTTCACGCCCGTTGCCGGCCACCAGTACCACGCCCGCCTGGCGCTGCCCGGCGGCGGCACCGCCGACTACCCGCTGCCGGCCCCGCAGGCCAGCGGCTACTCCTTGCGCGTGGCCGACGCCGGGGCCGAGTACGTGGTGGAAGCTCGCTACAAGGGCCCCCCCGGCGGCGCCGCGCCCGGCCCGGCCATGCTGCTCACGGAAGTGCGCAGCTTCCTGGTGTACATGGCCCCGCGCCCGCTCGACGCGTCGGGGCCGGCCGTCTGGCGGGTGGCGAAGGCCCGCTACCCCAACGGCATCCTGCACCTCACGCTGATTGATGCGCAGGGCACGCCGCAGGCCGAGCGGCTGGCTTTCGTGCAAAACGGCCCGGCCAGCCTCACCGCTGCCCTCACGCCCGACAAGCCCAGCTACGGCCTGCGGGCCCCGGTGCAGGTGCGCCTGCGCGTGGCCGACGCCGCCGGCCAGCCGGTGGCCGCCCACCTGTCGGTGGCCGTGGCCGAAGCCGCCCTGAGCGCCCTCGACCCCGCCGCCGAAACCATCGCCTCCAACCTGCTGCTGACCTCCGACCTGGTGGGCTACGTGGAGGGCCCCGGCTATTACTTTAAAAACCCGACGCCCGCCACGGCCCAGGCCCTCGACGACTTGCTGCTGACCCAGGGTTGGCGGCGCTTCGTGTGGAAAAGCGTGCTGGCGGGCCCGCCCCCGGCCCCGGCCTTTCCCGCCGATCAGGCCCTGGCGCTGAGCGGGCTGGTGGTGAGCGAGCACGGCTACCGGCCCTTGCCCAACAGCCAGCTCACGTTCGTTGAAACCCGGCCCGTGCGGCAGGTGGCCACCGGCACCACCGACGCCAACGGCCGCTTTCGCTTCGTGGGCTTCGACGGGCGCGACACGGCCGTGGTGACCCTGCAAGCCCGGCGTGCGCAGGGCGGCTCCAACGTCGTCATCCGCCCCGATACGGGCCCCCCCCTCACCGGCCCGCTGCTGCCGCCCCTGCCCGCCCCGCCGCCCGGCCTGGCCGACTACCTCAAGCACAGCCGCCAGCAACAGGCCGACGAGCACGAGATGAACCCCGACCTGCACCCCGCCAACGCGGCGGTGCGCAACATCCTGCTCGACAACGTGGCCGTGACGGCCAAGCGCGTGGCCGTGCCCCCCGACGACCCGCGCCGCCTTTACCCCGGCACGTCGGCCGGCACGGTGGTCGATTTCACCGAGCTGCCGTCGGCGCAGTCGGGCCTGAACATCTTGCAGGTGCTGCAGGGCCGCGTGGCGGGCCTCACCATCAGCGGCAGCCCGCCCAACATGCAGGTGCAAATCCGCAACCAAGGCTCGCCGCAGTTTATTCTGGACGGCCAGCGGGTCGACCTCGAGTTTATCTCCTCGCTCACGTCCAACGACATCGAGGCGGTGGAAGTGTTTAAAGGCACCGAAGCCGCTATTTTTGGGGGCAGCGGCGGCGTAATCGCCATCTACACCAAGCGCGCCGACCCCAAGTACAAAGGGGCCGACAAGGGGCCCTCGCCGGGCATTGCCATCGTGAAGCTGCCCGGCTACTACCAGGCCCGCGAGTTTTATGCGCCCCGCTACGGGGCCCCCACGCTCACCGCCCCCGGCCCCGACCCGCGCCACACGGCCCTCTACTGGAACCCCGACGTGCGCACCAACGCCGCCGGCGAGGCCACCGTTACCTTGTTCACGGCCGACACCGGCGGCACCTTCCAGGTGGTGGCCGAGGGCCTCACGCCCAGCGGCCAGCCCGTGCGCGGCACCGCCGCGGTGGTAGTGCAGGGCGGCAAGTAAAAGCCGGGCCGCCGCGCCAGCGCCGGGCCCGGTTTGCGGTGGAGGGCCCCCGGGCTAGTAGCGCTTTTTGCCCGGCCGGGCCGCGCTGTTTTTCGGCATCGACTGCATGTCGTCGCTGGCCGTGGGGCGGCCCTGGCGAGCAGCTTTGAGGGTGGAGCTGGAGCGCGACGCCCGGTTGGCCCCGGTGGCGGGCGCGGTGTTAATTTTTTGGCCGGGGCGCGGGCCGCTGCTCACGGGGCCGTTCGGGGCAATGGTGGCCGCCGAGGCCGGCCCGTAAGAGCTGTCTTTGCCCTTTTTGGCAGTCCCCGCGGGAGTGCCCGTTTGCGCCGAGGCGGTGGCCGCGCCGGTGGCCAATACGGCCAGTAGAAGGAGCTTTTTCATAAAAAATCAAAAGTTAAAAAACAAGGGTAACGACTGTGCTGTACGGGGTTACGGCCGCTGCCGTTGATGCAAAAAGCAACGTTTAGCCGTGCGCTGGGCTTACGGTTCAGCTTCGGCCACTGGTGAAGTGGCGGCCCCTGCCCAGCGCTCCCCCGGCTGCGGCGGGCAAATAAAAACCGGCCCGGCAGCCGCCGGGCCGGTTTTTATTTGCCCTTGCCAGGGCCCGAAGCCTTAGCCGGCTTTATTGAACACCGCGTCCTCCAGGCGCTGGAAGCGGGTTTCGTAAGTCAGCAGGGCGGGCAGCCGGTTTTCGAGCTCGTCGGTACGGCCCGAGTTGCGGCTTACCAGATCCAGCATTTTCACCTGGCCTTGCAGCATGGTTTCGATGAAGCAGCCGTGCTGCTTGAGCTCGGACAGCATGCTTTCCTGCCGCTCCTCCGTGCGCGTTTGCCGGGCATCCGATATTTTCAGGATGTTGACGATGTCGCCGATCTGTTCGCTTTGGCGGTCCATTTGCTTGGCCTGGCGGTCCATGCGGCGGAGCAGGTCGGCCAGCATGGCTTCCATCTGGCCGAATCGTTCGTTGTTGTCCATGGATAGAAAATCTGAGCTGCGCTGCCAAGATACGGGCCGGGGCCCTACGCCTCCACCAGCTCGGCGCTGCCCAGCTCGGCCAGTATTTTTTTGGCGTGCTGAATGGATTTCACCTCCTCAAACGTCACCACGAGCTGTTCTTTGCGCTCCTTCAGGCTGGCGCTGCGGGCGTGGGTCTGCACGTAGTTGAGGATGTCGCCGAACTGGTCGCCCTGGAAGTACGCCTGGTGGTCGGGGCCGGCGGGCAGGTAGCCCTTCAGCGTGTCGCGCTTGAGCGTGAGCTTGGCGAAGCCCAGGCGGCCGGCCTGCCAGCGCAGGCGCACCAGGTCGGCCAGCTGCTCCACCTCGGCCGGCAAGGGCCCGAAGCGGTCCACCATGCTGGCCAGCAGCTTGCGCAGGGCCTCCGGCTTCTCGGCCCGGTCCAGCTTGGCGTAGAGCTGCAGGCGCTCCGACACGTTGCTCACGTAGCGGTCGGGTATCAGCACCTGGCGGTCGGTTTCCACGCTGCACTCGGCGGCGCGGGCGGCCCCGGCGGCCTGCTGCAGCCGCTGGTTCGAGTCGCCCAGGAACAGGTCTTTGAACTCGGTTTCCTTCAGCTCGCGCACCGCCTCGTCCAGGATCTGGTGGTAGGTTTCGTAGCCCAGGTCGTTGATGAATCCGCTCTGCTCGCCGCCCAGCAGGTTGCCGGCCCCGCGGATGTCGAGGTCGCGCATGGCCACGTTAAAGCCCGCGCCGAGGTCCGAAAACTCCTCCAGCGTGCTCAGGCGCTTGCGGGCGTCGGCGGGCAGGTTGGCCACCGGCGGCGTCAATAAGTAGCAGTAAGCCTTGCGGTTGGAGCGGCCCACGCGGCCCCGCATCTGGTGCAGGTCGCTGAGGCCGGCCAGGTGGGCGCGGTTGATGATGATGGTGTTGGCGTTCGGAATGTCGAGCCCGCTCTCGATGATGCTCGTGCTCACCAGCACGTCGTATTCGCCCTCCACGAATTTCATCATGCGCTTTTCCAGCAGGTCGCCCTCCATCTGGCCGTGGGCGTAGGTGATTTTGGCGTCGGGCACGAGGCGCAGGATGGTGCCCGCCACCTCCTCGATGTCCTTGATGCGGTTGTGCACGAAAAACACCTGCCCGCCGCGCTTCAGCTCGCGCGCCACCGCGTCGCGGATCAGCATTTCGTCGTACACGTGCAGCTCGGTTTGCACCGGCTGGCGGTTGGGCGGCGGCGTGGCAATCACGCTCAGGTCGCGGGCCCCCATCAGCGAGAAGTGCAGCGTGCGCGGAATCGGCGTGGCCGAGAGCGTGAGCGTGTCCACGTTCACCTTCAGCTCCTTGAGCTTGTCCTTGGTCTTGACGCCGAACTTCTGTTCCTCGTCAATAATCAGCAAGCCCAAGTCTTTAAAAACGATGTCTTTGTTGGTGAGCCGGTGCGTGCCGATCAGGATGTCGGTTTTGCCCTCGGCCACGCGCTCCAGCGTCTCCTTGATCTGCTTCGTGCTTTTGAAGCGGTTCACGTACTCCACCGTCACCGGCAGCGTGGCCAGGCGGTCGCGGAACGTCTTGTAGTGCTGCATCGCCAGAATGGTCGTCGGCACCAGCACGGCCGCCTGCTTGCCGTCGGCCACGGCCTTAAATGCCGCCCGGATGGCCACTTCCGTCTTGCCAAAGCCCACGTCGCCGCACACCAGCCGGTCCATCGGGTGGGGCTGCTGCATGTCGTGCTTCACGTCCTCGGTGGCCTTGGCCTGGTCGGGCGTGTCCTCGTAAATGAAGCTCGATTCCAGCTCCGCCTGCATGAAGCCGTCGGGCGAAAACGCGAAGCCCGGGGCCGTCTTGCGCTTGGCGTACAGCCGGATGAGGTCGGCCGCAATGTCCTTCACCTTCTTCTTGACGGCCCGCTTTTTATTCTCCCACTCCGGCGAGCCCAGCTTGCTCATGGTGGGCGGGGCCCCCTCGGCGCCGCTGTACTTGGCAATCTTGTGCAGCGCGTGGATGCTGACGGTCAGCACGTCGTCGTCGCGGTACACCAGCCGGATGGCTTCCTGGATTTGCCCGTTGATGTCGACCTGCGTGAGGCCCGCGAAGCGCGCGATGCCGTAGTCCTGGTGCGTCACGTAGTCGCCCGGCTGCAGGGTTTTCAGCTCGCGCAGCGTCAGCGCTTTCTTCTTCGAGAACTTCTTCGCCTCCTGGGCCCGGTAAAAGCGCTCAAACAGCTGGTGGTCGGTGTACACGGCCAGGCCCAGCTGCTCGTCCACAAAGCCTTCGCGCAGGGCCAGCAGCAGGTGCTGGAACTGCACGTTGTTGTCAATCTCGTCGAAAATCGTGCGCAGCCGGTCGGCCTGCCGCACCGTGTCGGCGGCGATGATGGTGGTGAAGTCGCGCGTCTGGTTTTCGCGCAGGTTCTTGGCCATGCGCGGAAATTCCTTGTTGAAGCTCGGCTGCGGCTTGGCCGAAAACTGAAACGCGTCGGCGTTTTTAAAATAAAACCGCTTGCCGAATTCCACCACCGCAAACTCGTCGAGCAGCTTCTTAAAATTCTTGCCCGACTCAAACAAATCGGCCGGCTTGCTCACGATTTGCACGCCGCCGCCCTCGCCCAGCATCTGCTGGAAATTCGCCTCCGCTTTTTCGAACAAATCCGTCACCACGTCCAGGGCCTGGCGCACGTCTTTCAGCCACAAACAAGCCGTGCGGGGCAAAAAATCAAAGAAAGGCTCCCGCGTTTCCTGCAGCAATTTGGTTTGCACGTTGGGAATGATGCTCACCTGGGGCCGGGCCTCCACCGAGAGCTGCGTCTCGGGGTTGAACGTGCGGATGCTCTCGATTTCGTCGCCGAACAGCTCGAGCCGGTACGGCAATTCGTTGGCGTAGCTGAACACGTCCACGATGCCGCCGCGCACGGCGTACTGCCCGGCTTCGTACACGAAATCCGTCTTTTCAAAGTCGTACTCGCCCAGCAGCTCGCCCAGAAAATGCACGTCCAGCTTATCGCCTGTTTTGGCCGTGAACGTGTTCTTCACCAGGCTCTGGCGGTTGATGACCTTCTCCGTCAGAGCCTCCGGATAGGTGGCGATGAACACGCCCTGGCCCGCCGCGCCGCCGCGCCCCGTGTTGAGGCGGTTCAGGGCCTCGGCGCGCATCAGCACGTTGGCGTTTTCCGTCTCGTCGAACTGGTAGGGGCGCTTGTACGAGCTGGGAAAGAGCAGCGCCTCCGCGCCTTCGGGCAGCAAGTGCTGCAAATCGGCCAGGAAATACGCCGCTTCTTCCTTGTCGTGCAGCACGAACACGTGCGCGTGCTGGGGGTTGGCGGCGGCGGCGGCCACCACGGCGTCCTGGCTGCCCACCAGGCCGCGCAGGTGCAGGCGCACGCCGCCGGGCGCGGGCTTGGCGGCCCCGCGCAGGCGGGCGGCGAGGGTTTGAATTTCGGGCGAAAGGCGGTATAAGCGAAGGAAATCAGCTACTTGCACAACGGGCGGGGCTAGGCAAAAATACGTACAGCAGCCCGGCCGGAACATTTTCCGGCCGGGCGGGCAGCATCAATACACGCGGGCCCCCGCGAAGGTTTCCGGGGCCCTCCGGGCGGCGGGGCGTAGTTTTGCGGCAGTTTCTTATTCTGAATTTTTTCCGTGCGCGGCTCTTCTCACCTGGCTATTGGCCTCATCACGGGCGTGGCCATTGCGGGCCTGGTGCCGGGCGTTCCGTTTTCACTGCCGGGCATTGCGCTGGCCGGCTTTTCGGCCCTGGCCCCCGACCTCGACCACCCCGAAAGCCGCCTGAGCCAGCGCCTGGGCTTCGCGCAGCACTACGTGCGCTGGGCCTTTGTGGCCACGGCGCTGGGCATCGGGGCCTTCAGCTACCTGCGGCTGCACCCGGGGGGCGGGCAGCGGCTGTACTACGTCATCGCGCTGGGCTTCGGGCTGATCGGGGCCGGCATGCAGGGCGGCTCGGCGCGGCGCCTGGCGCTGCTGTTCACGGGCCTGGCCACGGGCGTGGCGGGCCTCTACGCCGAGCAGGTGTGGCTGAGCCTGCTGGGGGCCTTCGTGGCCCTGGCGCCCTTCACCAACCACCGCTCGTGGACGCACACGGTGTGGGCCGCCGCGTTTTGGGCCTACGCCGGCTACTTGGCTGAGCAGCACCTGGGCTGGCGCGGCGTGGCCCTGTTCGCGGGGGCCGGCTACGCCTCGCACCTCGTGGCCGATACGCTCACCAAGGCGGGCGTGCGCTGGCTGTTCCCGGCGGTCAATTATGCATTTAAGGTTCCGCTTATCCGCACCGGCTCGGCCACGGGCAACGTGCTGGAAGTAAGCATCTGCGCGGGCTACGCGCTGCTCGTATTGGGGCTGGTAATCGGAAGAATAGGATTTTAGTGATTATTTTGTGTGCTCCAGGTTAAAAAGAAACCGACAATCGGTTGCATTAACCGGCCCCGCCTATTAGCTTCGCAGCGGATATATGCGGAGTTGGGGCCAGTTGCCGCCGTTTATGCACTATTTTCTGTGGTATGAACCGGCTCGCCAGAGGGGGCACCTACTTAATTATTCATTATTTTATATATAATTAGCGTAACGGCCCCCGGGGCCCCGGCCCGTACCGGCCGACTTCCTACCCCCTTATTTGCGACCCGCCGGGCCCTGCGCCGCTGCCTTTGGCCGCGCTACGGGCCTTTGTCCTGCTTTTCCCACCTAATGCGTCTTCCATTTACTAATTACTTTACTCCTCCATCCGCATGAACCAGATGAATAGCCCCCTGATTCGCATCGGCGTGTTTTACGACGGCAATTATTTCCTAAAAATCAGCGATTATTATTATTTCCAGCACGAGCGCAAGGCCCGCATCAGCCTCGAAGGGCTGCACGAATTCATTCGTCACCAAGTAGCTGAGGAAGAAGACGTGGACGTGCGCTTGGCGCAAATCACCGACGCCCACTTTTTCCGAGGACGCTTGTCCGCCACCGAAGCCCGCGACAAGGACCGGCTGTTTCACGACCGCCTGCTCGACGACATTCTGATGAACCTGGGCGTGAGCACCCACTACATGCCCCTGAAAACCCGCGACGGCCGCCTGCAGGAAAAAGGTATCGACGTGTGGCTCTCGTTGGAGGCCCTGGAGCTGGCCCTGCACAAAACCCTCGACGTGGTAGTGCTCATTGCCGGCGACTCGGACTACGTGCCCCTCATCCGCAAGCTCAACACGGTGGGCACCCGCGTGATGCTGCTGAACTGGGACTTCAAGTACGAAGACTTCAAGGGCGAAACCCGCGTCACGCGCGCCTCGCAGCAGCTGCTGGAGCAGGTAACCTACCCCGTGGCCATGCACGCCGTGATTGACCGCGGCCTGACGGCGCAGGACGAGGTGGTGGAAGCCCTGTTCGTGAGCCAGTCCGAGCCGGCTGCCTTCGCTCCCGGCACCGGGGCCGTGCCGGCCGCGGCCCCCAAGCTGGCCCGCCCCAGCGGCCCCACCGCCGCCGGCCCCGTGGGCACCATGGGCATGAGCACCATCAAAAACCTGAAAAACGGTTTCGGCTTCGTGGTGATGCCGCCCAACAACCTGTTCTTCAGCTACGCCGACCTCACCGAAGGCGATTTCAACGACCTGCGCGAGGGCGACTGGGTAGAGTTCACGGTGGGCCGCAACCACCGCGACGAGGACTGCGCCCGCAACGTGCGCAAGGTGGCCGCCCCCCAGCTGGGCGAAACCGACGACTACGAGAGCGAGCCTACGCAGCGCCAGGTGCCCGCCGAGCTGTAGCCGCGGCAGCTTCGGCAAAGCCAACGCGAAGCGCCCCGCGCAACCCATCCTCCCGGACGGGTTGCGCGGGGCGCTTCGCTGGTTTACAGATGGTCCGACTGGGGCCGTTGGAGCAGCTGGGCGAAGTCGCGCTTGTCGGCCGGGTAGCGGTTGAAGGTGCCCAGGCCCCGGGCCACGGCCTCGTCGGGGCGGCCGGCGGCCACGCGGTACACCACGCAGCTGCTCACCACCAGCCGCTGGCCGGTGTGCTCCACGCGGCCCTCGGCGCGCAGCTCGTCGTGCAGGTGCACGGGGTGCAGGTAGTTCATCTTGAACTCGACCGTCGAAACCAGCTCCTGGGTGGTGAAGGCCAGCGTGAGGGCCGCCGCGCCGAGGGCTGCGTCCATGAGGCCGGCCAGTACGCCGCCGTGGCAGGTGTTGGGCGAGGAGAGGTGGGCCGGCAGCACGCGCATCCGGTAGTCGGCCCGGCCGGGGCCCAGCACCGCCAAGGCCATGCCGTTGGCGCGGCCGTAGTGGTTGATCTGGTCGTACACGGCCACCATGGCGGCCAGGTCGGGAGAAGAAGGCATAAGAAAAAACCGGAATGACGGCCCCCACAAGCCCGGCCTGCGCCGCGGCAACGCCCGGGGCCGGGGCGCGTACTACAAAGCCTTTCAGCAGCTGGGGGCGGCCGCCGGCGGGGGGGCGCAAAGATGCAACCCGGCCGCGGCTATCTTCGCGTCCGGCGGCTTCATCTGTCCTTCAACCTATTTTACCGGCATGGCATCCTTCGACATCGTAAGCAAAGTGGACCCGCAAACCCTCGAAAACGCGGTGAACACGGCCCAAAAAGAACTTCAAACCCGCTACGACCTGCGCGACACCAAGGGCGGCATCGAGCTGAACAAGAAGGACAACACCGTCCTGCTCTCGTCGGAAAACTCGATGCGCGTGAAGTCCCTCGAAGACATTCTGCTGGCCCGCGTGGTGAAGCAGGGCATCGACGGCACGAGCCTCGACTTCACGGCCGACGAGCAGCCCAGCGGCCAGCTCATCAAGAAAACCATCAAGGTGCGCGCCGGCGTGGACAAGGACACGGGCCGCAAAATCATCAAGGCCATCAAAGACGCCAAGCTGAAGGTGGAGGCCCAGATGCAGGACGACCAGGTGCGCGTGACGGCCAAAAAGATCGACGACCTGCAGGCCGCCATCGCCGTGCTGCGCCGCGCCGACATCGGCCTGCCGCTGCAATTCGTGAACATGAAATCATAACGGCTGCTTTTTGCTGAATGCAGCCATTGCGCTGATTATTAACCGCCGCCGCAGTGCGAACGCGGCCGGCTGCCCGAATCGAGCCGGGCTCACGGCCCGAACTTTAATCGGCGTAATCGACCTGATCGGCCAAACCCAGCGACCCAATTCGTTTAAAAAAACCAGCGCTTGATGTACGATTTCTCCGCCTTCTGGCAACTGCAAACCTGGATCAGCCTGCTGACCCTCACGTTCATGGAAATCGTGCTGGGGATCGATAATATTATCTTTATCTCCATCGTCGTCAACCTGTTGCCGCGGGCCAAGCAGCCGCGGGGCCGCACCATCGGCCTGCTGCTGGCGCTGGTGTTCCGCATCGGGCTGCTGACGAGCATCTCGTGGCTGGCCCACATGCGCACGCCGCTCTTCACGCTGCCGTTGGCGACGAGCGACGGGCCGTTTGGGGTGACGGGCCGCGACCTGATTCTGCTGGTCGGCGGCTTGTTTTTGCTTTACAAAAGCGTGGTGGAGCTCCACAGCAAGCTGCAGGGCCACGACGACGAGGCGGCCGGCGTGGGCAAGCCCGGGGCCTCCATGCTGGGCATAATCATCCAAATTGTCATCATCGACATCGTGTTCAGCTTCGACTCCATCCTCACGGCCGTGGGCTTGGTGAGCAACGTGCTGGTGATGATCGCGGCCGTGATCTTCGCCATGGGCATCATGCTCGCCTTCTCGGGCGTGGTGGCCGATTTTGTGAACCGCAACCCCACCATCAAGGTGCTGGCCCTGACGTTTTTGGTGATGATCGGCGGGCTGCTGCTGCTGGAGGCCGCCCACCAGGAAGTGCCCAAAGGCTACGTGTACTTCGCCATGTTTTTTTCGATGGTGGTGGAGCTGCTGAACATGCGGATGCGCAAAAGCGTGGATGCCGCGCAGCTGCGCGACACGCAGTACGACTAGCCGGCGGCCAGGGCCCCCACGGCGGCGCTCTGGTCGAGCACGCGCTGCTGGGACAGGGCGAGCAG
>JANXOE010000123.1 GCA_025353745.1 Hymenobacter sp. | reverse complement strand
TCGTAGCCGTGGGCGGCTTCGCTCAGGGGCAGGCGGTGGGTGATGATGTCGTCGAGCTTCACCTTGCCGTCGACCACGTATTGCAGCAGCTTGTCGATGTGCTTGTGGGCGGGGGCCTGGCCGCCGCAGATTTTGATGCCCTTGTCGAAGAACTGGTGCAGCGGGAAGTTGTCGAACGGCGAGGAGTACACGCCGAGCACCGTCACGGTGCCGCCGCGGCGCACGGCGCTCAGGCAGGCCAGCAGCACCTTGTCGGAGCCTTTTTCGAGGTTGACGACGGCCTTGGCGCGGTCGAGCAGGTCGCGGTCGGGCTCGAAGCCCACGCACTCCACGCACACGTCGGCCCCGCGGCCCTCGCTCAGGGCCCGGATTTGCTCGACGGTGGACTTGGCGTCTTCCCACAGAATGGTTTCGACGTTGGCCGTCTGCCGGGCCTTGTCGAGGCGGTACGGCTGGGTGTCGACGACGACCACCCGGGCGGCCCCGCGCAGCCAGGCCGACTTGGCGGCCATGATGCCCACGGGCCCGGCCCCGAAAATGGCGATGGTTTCGCCGCCCTTCACCTCGGCCCAGTCGATGCCGGAGTAGCCGGTGGGGAAGATGTCGGTGAGGAACAGGGCCTGCTCGTCGGTGAGCGAATCGGGCACGACGCGGGGGCCGAAGTCGGCGTAGGGCACGCGCACGTACTCGGCCTGGCCGCCGTTGTAGCCGCCGTAGAGGTCGCTGTAGCCGAACAGGGCTCCGCCTTTTTCGGTGAGCAGGCCGCCTTCGGGGCCGTAGTGCTCGGGGTTGGAGTTTTCGCAGTGCCCGGGCAGCTCGTGGTGGCAGAAGTAGCAGGTGCCGCAGGCCACGGGGAAGGGCACCACCACCCGGTCGCCCACCTTCAGCTTGTTGCCCACGCCCCTGCCCACCTCCTCCACGATGCCCATGAACTCGTGGCCGAGCACCATGGGCCGGGGCTGCGGAATGCTGCCGTTGTAGAGGTGCAGGTCGGAGCCGCAGATGGCCGTGGTGGTGACGCGGATGATGGCGTCGCGGGCGTCTTCGATTTTGGGGTCGTCGACGGTGTCGACGCGCACGTCTTTCGCGCCGTGAATCACAAGGGCTTTCATAAGAAACGGGGGGTTGGTGGAAAAGAAGTCCTCCCCCAACGATGCGCCCCGCGCCCGGGTTGCCCTTGCCGGGCTTGGGCTACCGGGGGCCCTCCGGCAGCTGGTACACGGCCACGCCTTGGGCCGTGAACAGGTAGGCGAATTTTTCGCCCACCAGCACCTGGCGCAGGGCCCCGGCCTCGACGCCGGGCGGCAGCGCCACCGCCCGCTCGGCCAGCGTATAGAGGTGGAAGAAGCGCAGCTCGCCGCCGGCCAGGTAGTACAGCTCGTCGCCGCGGAAGCCCACCGTGCTCAGGCCGGGCAGGGGCAGCTTTTTGCGGTAGCTGCCCAGGTTGTCGAACACGTAAATGCCCGTGGTTTTGTCGACCAGGTACGTGTTGTTCTGGTACTGGCGGAGGAAGCGGAAATCGGGCCGCGTGCGGCCGATGAGCAGGTCGAGGGGCGTGCTTTGGACCAGGCGCAGGGTGGTGGGGTCGAGCTCGCGCAGGGCGAGCGTGCTCTCGTCGAGCAGCCAAATGTGGTTGTCGGGGGCCAGGGTGGCCGCGCGCACCGTGCCGTCGAGGTAGTCGGCCAGGCGCAGCTCGCCCAGCGGGGCCAGGAAGCGGTCGAGCAGCACGAGCTGCTGGCGGTCGTCGTAAAAAACCAGGGTGTTGGTCAGGTTCCAGGCTTCGAGCTGGGCCACGTGGCCGGGCTGGGGCGGCGCGTAGGTGTTGAGCGGCAGGCCCTCGGGCCCGAACTGGCGCACGTTGTTGTCGGCGTCGGCCACGTACAAGCCCCCGCGCCGGTCGAGCGAGGCCGCGCCGGGGTTGGGCAGCCGCAGGGTGCGCACCAGCGTCCAGGCCCCGGCGACGGTGCCCGCCGCCAGGGCCATCGGGGCCGCTGGCGGGCGCGGGGCTTCGGCGGGGGCCGCCGGGGCCACCGAGGCGGCGGCGGGCACCGTGGCCTGGGCGGCGGCCGGGCCGGCGGGGGCCAGCAGCGCCGCCGCCAGGGCCAGCTTATTGCTCAAAGTAGCGCAGGGCCAGGTCGTTGCCATCGTACTCGGCGTAGGAGCAATAATTGACCCACTCGCCCAGGTTGAGGTAGCGGCTGCCGGGGCCCACGGGCACGTCGAGGGGCAGGTGGCGGTGCCCGAACACGTAGTAGTCGTGGTGCTGGCGGGCCTCCAATTCGCGGCAGTACACGAGCAGCCACTCGTCTTCGCCGAAGTACTTGGCGTCGGCCAGGTTGTTCTGGACGCGGCTGCGGCGGCTCCAGCGGTTGGCAAAGCCGATGCCCAGGTTGGGGTGAATGCGGGCAAACAGCCACTGCGCCAGCGGCGAGGTGAACAGCTTTTTCAGGGCCTTGTAGCTGTGGTCGTGGGGCCCCAGGCCGTCGCCGTGGCCGATGTGGAACAGCTGGTGGCCGATCTGCTGCGACACGGGGGCCCGCAAAATCGGAATGCCCAGCTCCTGGGTGAAGTAGTCGAACATCCACAAGTCGTGGTTGCCGGTGAAGATGTACACCGGCACGCCGGCGTCGGTGAGCTCGGCCAGCTTGCCCTGCAAGCGGATGAAGCCGCGCGGGACGGCGTGGCGGTACTCAAACCAAAAATCAAACAGGTCGCCGACCAAGTAAATGGCCGCCGCGTCGCGGGCCGCCCCGTCGAGCCAGCGCACGATGCGCCGCTCGCGGGCCAGCGACGCCGCCGCGTCGGGGGCCCCCAGGTGGAAATCGGACGCGAAATACGCCCGTTGGCCGGGCGCCAGGGCCAGCGGGGGCAAAGTCAGGGGCAATCGGCTCATGCGGGGTTGGGGGCAGCGGCGGCGTCGGGCGCGTCGTCGAGCAGAAACAATACCAGCCGGCGCGGGCCGTGGGCCCCCAGCACCAGGGTTTTCTCGATGTCGGCGGTGCGGCTGGGGCCGGTGGTGAGGGAAAGCAGGGAGGGGAGCCGGGGGCCGTACCGGGCCGCCGCCCCGTGCAGCGCGTCGCCGATTTCGGCCACCACCTGGCTGGCGCGGGCCAGCACCAGGTGCTGGTCGGGGTAGATGCTGAGGCGGCGGCCGCTGGCCGTGGCGGGGGCCACCAGCAGGCTGCCGGTGCGGGCCACCAGGGCCTCGCAGGTGGTGAGGCCGGCGTCGGCGTGGGGCAGGAAATCCGTTTCATCGGCCACAAACGGCACGTTGCCGGCCCGCAGCACGGCCTGCAGCGCCGGCTCCCAGGCAAACAAGCGCCCGATCTGCTGCGCCCGCAGGTAGGCCCCCAGCTGCTCCGCAAAGTGCGCCTCGGAGGCGCAGTAATAAAACACGCCCCCCGCCCGCACGAAGCTCTCGGCGAAGGCCACGGCCAGGTCGGCGGGCAGCGGCGGGTGCACCGGGGCCCCAAAATCGGGGCGCGGGGGCAGCGGCGCGGGCTGCGCCAGCCCCTGGCGGATGCGGGCCAGCACGGCGGTGCGCGCCGCGGCAGAAGATTCGGGAACCATAGGCAGGGCAAGCTGGAAGGGCGAAGATAGAGCCCTTTTGCCGCCGGCCGCCGGCCCCGCCCCAACCCACCGCCACGAAAAAGCCCGCTCCCTGACCAGGAACGGGCTTTTTCTCAACTTTGAAACATCCTGGCAGCGCTACGCGCCGGCCACCGCGCTGCCGCTGGGGGCCCCCACTTCGGCCGCGCCGTTGTCGAGGCCGGGCAGGTGCAGGTCGGGCAGGTCGCTGCTGAGGTCGCCGGCGGCGGCGTGCTCGCCTTTCAGCTCGCTGGCGGTTTCGCTGCGGTCGGTGCCGGCCATGTGGGCCTGGTAGTTGGTCTGGCCGCCGAAAGGGCGCTTGCCCACGAGGCGTTCCAGATCAACTTGTTGCAGCACTTCCTTCTCCAGCAGCTCCTTGGCCACCAGCTCCAGCTCGTGGCGGCGCTCGGTGAGCAGCTCTTTGGTGCGGATGTAAGCGTTTTCGATGATGGTGCGCACCTCCTCGTCGATCATCTGCGAAGTGGCTTCCGAATACGGCTTCGAGAAACCGTACTCGTTCTGGCCCTTCGAGTCGTAAAACGATACGTTGCCGAGCTTGGCGTTCATGCCGTACATCGTCACGATGGAATAGGCCATCTTGGTGATGCGCTCCAAATCGCTCAGCGCGCCGGTCGAAATCTTGCCGAACACCAGCTCTTCGGCGGCGCGGCCGCCCAGGGCCATGCACATCTCGTCGGTCAGCTGCTCGGTATTGTACAAAAACTGCTCCTTGGGCAAGTACTGCGCGTAGCCGAGCGCGGCCACGCCGCGGGGCACGATGCTCACCTTTACCAGCGGGTCGGTGTGCTCTAAAAACCAGCCGGCGATGGCGTGGCCGGCTTCGTGGTAGGCCACGATGCGCTTTTCGCCGGGCGAGATGATCTTGTTTTTCTTCTCCAAGCCCCCGATCACGCGGTCGATGGCGTCGGTGAAGTCCTGGTCGGTCACCATTTTCTTGTCGCGGCGGGCAGCGATGAGGGCCGCTTCGTTGCAGACGTTGGCAATCTCCGCGCCGGCAAAGCCGGGCGTCTGGGCCGAGAGTTTTTTGGCGTCCACGTCGGGCCCCAGGGTCAGGGGCTTGAGGTGAACGTTGAAGATCTGGGTGCGGCCGTTGATGTCGGGCTTGTCGATGCTGATCTGGCGGTCGAAGCGGCCGGGGCGCAGCAGGGCCGAGTCGAGCGTGTCGGGCCGGTTGGTGGCGGCCAGGATGATGACGCCCGAATCGGTGCCGAAGCCGTCCATCTCCACGAGCAGCGAGTTCAGGGTGTTTTCGCGCTCGTCGTTGCCGCCGGGCATCGAGCCCTTGCTGCGGGTGCGGCCCACGGCGTCGATCTCGTCGATGAAAATGATGCACGGGGCCTTGGCCTTGGCTTGCTTGAACAAGTCGCGCACCCGGGCCGCGCCCACGCCCACGAACATCTCCACGAAGTCGGAGCCCGAGAGCGAGAAGAACGGCACGTCGGCTTCGCCGGCCAC
>JANXOE010000072.1 GCA_025353745.1 Hymenobacter sp. | reverse complement strand
GAACTTGGTTTCGTGGAGGAAGGTGAGCTTGTCGGCGGCCGTTTCCATCGGCGGGCGGCCGGCGTAGTGGATTTTGGCGAGCTGGCCCTTCTTCTTGGGCTGCTTGATGAAAAAGGCCATCGCCACGCCCGTTTGGATGCCGAACACGTTGTGCTTGGTGCCCGAAAGCTTGGGGTTGGCGCGCACGTCGCCTCCGAGGTCCACGAGGTAAATGTCGCTGAACTCGTCGGCCACCGACTTGCGGAAGCCGTCGAAGGTGCGCGAGTGGATGAAGCTGCTGTTGGTGATGAAGGCGAGCACGCCCTTGTCGGCGAGCCGGTCGGAGGCCCAGCGGAAAAAGCGGGCGTACATGTCGTAGAGCTTGGTTTTCTGGGCCGTGCTGCGGGCGATGTACGTGTCCTTGATGCGCTGGTCGACGTCGCGGTACGTGCGGTTTTTGTTGTTGTCGTTTTCGTTTTGCTGGTTGGCGTTGTAGGGCGGGTTGCCGATGATGACGGACAGCTCGCGCTGGTTCTGGCGCTGGATGCGCTGGGCGTTTTCCAGGCCCAGGCCGAAGCTGAGGCCGAGCTGCCCGCGCCGCGTTTTCTGGAAGCCCACGTTGTCGAGCGTGTCCACGAAGCAGATGTTGGCAAATTCGGCGTAGGCCCCCATCTTCTGCTTGTAGGTGTACTCGATGTTGAGGTTGGCGATGTAGTAGGGCAGGATGGCCACCTCGTTGGCGTAGAGCTCGTGCTGGTACTTGTGGGCCAGCGTTTTTTTGGGCAGGTATTCGAGCAGCTCCGTGATGAAGGTGCCCGTGCCGGTGGCCGGGTCGAGGATTTCCACGCCCTTGTCGCCGAGCAGCCGGTCGAAGTGCTGCTCGGTCAGGTAGTCGGTGCTTTCAATCATGAAGCGCACCACCTCGTTGGGCGTGTACACGATGCCCAGGCGGTCGGCCCCCTTGGGGTTGTAGGCGCGGTAAAAGTTCTCGTACACCACCTTCAGGAACTTCTGCTTTTCCTTGTGGCTGGCGATGCCCGAGGCCTGGGCGTTTATCACGTCGAAAAACGGCCGGATGCGCTCCAGCGTGTCGCGCCGGGTGGGGCCCGTGAAGAAGGTGTTGATGACCTGCTCCAACTCGTGGGCGATGTTGTTTTCGCGATGAAACTGCGTTTCGTCGAACACCTTGTTGAAGATGTCCTCGGTGAGGATGTGCTGAATCATCATCTCCCGGGCTTCGGCCGGGCCGAAGTCGGGGTTGATGCTGGCCCGGCCGAGGGCCACGAAGTCGGCCAGCCGGCTCTTGAAGGCGGCGTTGTCGTGCTCGGCCCGCTCGATGGCCCCGCGCAGGCTCTCGACCACCCCCGGCAGGTCGTGCCGGAACTGCTCGATGGCCCGGCGAAACGTGCGCACCTCGGGCCGCTCGTAGTGCAGAAACCGGGTGAGCAGGCGGTCGGTGGCCGCGTCGTCGTCGAGGGCCACGCGCCCGGCCTCGGTGCCCGCCTGGATGAGCACGAGCGTGACGGAGTCTTCAAACAGGATGTTGTCCTGGGGGTAGCCCTTGGCGAATTTCTTCTGGATTTCCTCGTCCAGGTCGTCGTGGCTGTCCTTGCTTTCCCAGTAGCCCCAGCTCAGGCGCAAGGCGTCCTTCACGGTGCCGTCGGGGTACACGGTGTTGCCCTTGGGGGCCCGGTAGTCCAGCTCGGGGATCAGCAGGAAGTCCTTCTGCCGGCAGTAGTCGTTGAGCAGGTTTTGAAAGGCACCGCGGATGGCCGTTTCCTTGGTGCTGCCGCCGTAGCGGATGAGCTGGGCAATTTCGTTTTGGTAGCGTTGAACGGCTTGGCGCGACATGAACAGGGGAGGAAGAATAGAATTCGAGCAAAGTAAGCGGGTAAGGGCGGGGCTTGCCGCCCGCCCGTTTGGCAACGGCGGCAGGGGCCGGGCGCGAGTTGGCAACAATTCGAGGGCTGACAAGTAAATTGTTGCCAACCGTTGACAACAATTCGTTTGTTTGGGCCATAATTGTTGCCAACCATTGGCAACCAGTTGTTTCTTTGGGTTCAAATTGTTGTCAACCGTTCGCGTATGGCCCGTCAGGCTGCTTTTTCCTCCACGTTGCTGGCGCGGGTGCGCCGCTACTACGGGCTGCACCAAGCCGAGCTGGCCGGCTTGCTCGGCCTTAGCAAGGGCCAGCTCAGCCGCCTCGAAGCCGGCCAGCGCGCCCTCACCCGGGCCGTAGGCGAGCGCCTGGCCCCCTTCCTCGACCAGCTTACGGCCGCTGAAGACGAGCCCTTGCCCACCGCCCCGGTGGCCGGCCCCTTCGACGCGGCCCCCCTCGTGGCCCGCCGCGCCGCCTGTCTGCACGAGGCCGCCAACCTGCGCTGGCGCGTGCGTGCGCTGCCCGCCCAGGCCCGCCACGCCAGCCGCTGGGCGCGGGCCGTGCCGGCCTTGCGGGCCGCCCTGGCCCCACCCCCGCCCGCCGGCGAGGCCCCCGCCACCCCCGAAGCCGTGCGCCTGCGCTTCGCCCACGCCTGGCTGGCGCTGTGCCCGGCGGCGCTGCCGCCCGCCGCGCTGGCCCAGTGGCACCTGGCCGAGCAGCGCGCCCGGGCCCTGGAAGCCGAAGCGGCGGCTCTGGCCGCGCTGCTGGCCGGGGCCGGCGGGGAGCAGGGGTAGCAGCGGTTGGCGTTGTTTCTTTTGCTGCTTTCTTAAAAATTGGCGCCAACGCCCGCGCCGCGCAGGGGGCGCGAAACGGCGCCAAATAACGCAAGTTGCGGATCGGCCGCGGCGCGGTGTCTGCAGTAACCCCGCCAAGCCCCGGATGCCGCCGCGGAGCGGCGGCATGGTGGCGGCCGTCACTGCCGCCGCTCCGCGGCTCTGGCACGCCACCACTCGCTTGGCTATAAACATTACGCCGCGCCGCGGCTAATCCGCCACTTGCACTGAGAACCTATCCGAATAGGCCATCAAAAAGAACCGTCGTGCTGAGCGCAGCCGAAGCATCTCTACTGCTTCGTTGTTTCGATTGGGTCAGTTACGCGGGAGAGATGCTTCGACTCCGCTCCGCTGCGCTCAGCATGACGATGACGGCCTATTCGGGTAGGCTCTAAGCAGTGCGCCGCGCCCCCGGCTTCACCGGTTTGCACTACATTAGTGCCGAGCTAAACTCTTTTTTCACCCCCCTTTCCCTTTCCCCTTTTTTTCATGCCTGCCAACCCCACCACCCTCACCACCCGCGCCGAGTGCGACGAAGCCCTGGCCAGCCTGCAACTTGAGCTGGCGGCCTACCAGCACCGCACCAGCAACCAAGCCTACGCCGACGAGCAGGCCGGCCGCCAAGCCGGCACCACGGCCGCCCGCCTGGCCAAAGCCACCGCCGACGTGGCCCACTACACCGCCGAGGCCGCCCGCCCCGGCCTGACCCCGACGGAGCTGCGCAGCGCCAAAAACGCCTTGATTACGGCCACTGCCCAGCGCGACCGCCTCGGCCTGGCCAGCGCCGCCCAAACCGGCTCGGCCGCTTACCTGTCCGACATCGACGCCGACCAGGTGAACGCCCAGGTGGTGGTGCTCACCGGGGCCATTGCCCAGGCCACGGCCCGCAAGGCGGCGCTACCGGCGTAGCCCGGCCGGCCGGCTGCTGCCCCACAAAAAAGGCCGTCCCGAAGCTTCGGGGCGGCCTTTTTTGGGTAAGGACAACGACGGGATTACGCCTCGTCCGTCACCACGATTTTGGTAATCTCGTCGTTGGCTTTGATCTGGTCAATCACGTCGAGGCCGTCCACCACTTTGCCGAACACGGTGTGCACGCCGTCGAGGTGGGCGGTGTTGTCGCGCGAGTGCACAACGAAGAACTGCGAGCCGCCGGTGTTTTTGCCGGCGTGGGCCATGCTCAGCACGCCGCGCTCGTGGTACTGGTGGGCGCCTTTGGTTTCGCAGTCGATTTTGTAGCCGGGGCCCCCGGTGCCGGGCTGGCCCTTGGCGCCGTCGCGGGTGTTGGGGCAGCCGCCCTGGATGACGAAGTTGGGGATGACGCGGTGGAACTTGAGGCCGTCGTAGAAGCCCTTTTGGGCCAGGTCGGTGAAGTTCTTGACCGTGTTGGGCGCGTCTTGCTCGTAAAACTCGACCTTCATGACCCCCTTGGGCGTGTGGATTTCAGCGGTTTTCATCAAAAAATAACTAAAAAGGTAGGAAAACTGGCCCGGCGTGGGCCCTGCGAAGGTAAGCCGTTGCAAATTGCGCCGCCCGGCAAACAATCCGCGCCGCGGATTGCTTCGTAAGGCACCAACACATCAGTTTAAACCCCTTCTTTCATTTTCTGTTTTTTATGAAGAACTACTTCCTGCCCGCTGCCACCGCCTTCGCCCTAACCCTCGGCCTCGCCGGCTGCGGCAGCGACAAGAAAACCGAAACGACCACCACGGCCAGCGTCGTGAACCCGGCCGACTCGCTGGCGGCCATGGGCGGCGATTCGGCCCGCATGGCCAAGCCCGGCGGGGTGATGGTGGACGGCGTGGCCATGACGGCCGACAAAGACATCGTGGACAACGCCGCGGCCGCCAAAAGCGTGAGCACCCTGGTGAGCGCCGTGAAAGCCGCCGGCCTGGTGGAAACCCTGAAAGGCACGGGGCCCTTCACCGTGTTCGCGCCCAACAACGCGGCCTTCGACAAGCTGCCCAAGGCGGCGGTGGCCGAGCTGATGGCCCCCGCCAACGTGGCCAAGCTCAAAGGCGTGCTCACCTTCCACGTCATCGCCGGCCGCCTGCTGGCCGCCGACCTCAAGGACGGCCAGGAGCTGACCACCGTGAACGGCGAAAAGCTGCACGTGGCCGTGAAAGCCGGCAAAGTGACGCTGAGCAACGGCAAAGACGCCGCCGCCACGGTGCAAATCGCCGACGTGATTTCGAAAAACGGCATCACCCACGTCATCGACGGCGTGTTGCTGCCGCTGGCGAAGAAGTAATTTTTGATTGGTAACGGTAAGTTGCCGCTCAATTGAAAAGGCCCCCGGCGCGTTGCCGGGGGCCTTTTTTATGGGCAAAACGGGTGGGGGCGGGCTAGGCTTCCAGGCCGGCGTCTTCCGACACGCGGCGGGCGAAGGCGGTCCAGTCCACGTCGGTTTCGTGGCGGGCCACGGTGGTGGTCAGGCGGTTGTGGACGAGCTGGGCCAGGGGCATGGGCACGGCCTGTTGCTGGGCGTGGTCGAGCACGAGGCGAAAATCCTTGCGGATGACGGCAGGCAGGGCCCCCACGGGCCGGTAGCTTTTGCTGGCAATCAGGCGCCCGTAGTTGTGGTACACGGGGCAGTTGAAAAGGGTGTTGACCAGAAACTCGTAGAGCGGCTGGCGGCCCACGCCGCTTTTTTCGGCGAGCGTGAAGGCCTCCGCCATGGCCTCAATGGCGGCCCCGAGCATAAAATTGCCGCAGAGCTTCACCACGTTGGCGGCCGCCGGGTCGTCGCCGAACTCGTACACGCCCTGGCCCAGCGGCTCCAGCCAGGGCCGCACGCGGCGGCGGGCGTCGGCCGGGCCGGCCAGGCCCACCCACAGCTTGGCGGCCGCGGCCGCGTCGGGCTTGCCAAAGACCGGCGCGGCCACGAATTGCGAGCCGTGCACGGCGTGGGCTTCGGCCAGGCGCGCCGTGGTGCCGGGGCCCACGGTGCTGCACGAGACGTGCACCGCGCCCGGGGCCAGGCCCGCCAGCAGGCCGTCGGGGCCGGTGCTGAGGTGCAGCAGCGCCTCGTCGTCGGTCACCATCGTGAACGCGGCTTCGGCCCCGCGGGCGGCTTCGGCGGGAGTGGCGGCCACGAGGGCCCCCAGGGCCTGAAGCGGCGCGGCCTTGGCGGCCGTGCGGTTGTAAACGGTGAGCGAGTGGCCGGCCTTGAGAAGGTTTTCGGCCATGGCCAGGCCCATGTTGCCCAGGCCCAGGAATGCAAGTTTTGCCATAACGAAAAGGGAATCGGCCGAAGCCAAGAAGTCCCTCTTTACTCGGCTACCCAGTGGTAGGTTTCGGTGGCATCGCCGTCAATGCAAGCCGCTGCACCGTCAAGGGACAGTAACCGCTGGCCATTTTGCTGGCTGATGCTAAAAGCCTTGTTGTTGCTGTTCGGCAAGTCGGTATCGTTGGTGAAAACGACCGCCAGGGCGTTTTGGTTGGCGCAGGGGCCAGCGATGCCAATCGAAAGCAGGTAGCTGGTTTGACGATAGGCCCGGGCATTGCGCTGCTCAACGAGCTGCATATTCGCCCCAAATACCAGCTGCCGCGTGAAACCAACGCTGGCCGGGGTGCGCGGGCCGGCAAACCCATAAACGGACCGTTCCCACTCCCAATGCCCGACGGCCCCGGCCAGGACGTCGTAGCGGCTGGGGCTGGGCTGCACGTCCGCGTCGTGCTTGCACCCGGGGCTGAGTTGGGCAGCGACCGCCAGGGCGGCGAAGAGTAGAATTTTTTTCATCAACGTGGGTAAGCGGGTGGAACCAGTCCGGTAGAGCCTCGGATTGCCGCATCAGTTGCACCGGGGCAGAATTTATCAGTGCCGGTTGTCGTCGTCGGCCAGCATGCTCAGGTAGCTGTCGTAGCGGGGCAGGGCGATGCGGCCGGCGTCGACGGCCTCGCGCACGGCGCAGCCGGGCTCGTGCACGTGGCGGCAGTTGTGGTAGCGGCACTGGCCCAGCAGGGCCCGCAGCTCGGGGAAGTAGCCGGCCAGCTCGGCGGGCTTGATGTCGACGATGCCCAGCTCCTTGATGCCGGGCGTGTCGATGAGGTAGGTGCCGGGGCGCACCTCCAGCATCTCGGCAAAAGTGGTGGTGTGCACGCCTTTGTCGGAAAACTGACTGATTTCGGCCGTTTTCAGGTCCAGGTCGGGCACCAAGGCGTTGATGAGCGTGCTTTTGCCCACGCCGGAGTGGCCCGAGAGCAGCGACGTTTTGCCGTCGAGCAGCGCGTCGATTTCGGGCACGCCCGCCCCGGTGCTGGCCGTGCAGAGCCGGCTGCCGTAGCCCAGCGAGCGGTACATGCCGGCAATTTCCTCCTGGTAGGCCAGCCCGTCGGCGTCGAGCAAATCGGCCTTGTTGAACACCAGCACCACCGGAATGTGGTAGGCCTCGGCCGTCACCAAAAACCGGTCGATGAACCCGAACGAAGTGGTGGGCGACACCAGCGTGACCACCAGCAGGGCCTGGTCGAGGTTGGCCCCCACGATGTGCGTGTGTCCGGTGGTGTGCACCGAGCGCCGCACGATGTAGTTGCGGCGCGGGGCGATGTGCGTAATCACGGCCGTGCCCTCGGCCTGCTGCTCGGGCTCGAACGTCACGACGTCGCCCACGGCCAGCGGGTTGCTCACCTTCAGGCCCTGGTTTTTGAACTTGCCCCGCAGCCGGCAGCGGTGCAGCTGCCCGGTGGCCGTCTCGCGCACCACGTACCACGAGCCGGTAGATTTTACAACGGTGCCGGTCATTTGTAATTAATAATTAACATTTAACAATTATTAATTAACGTACAATATGTAATCATGCGGTATTTAATTAATGTTCAACGAAAGCGGTGAGCAATGGGTAGCAGCTGCAATAATTATTAGTAGACACGATATCGCAATTGAAAATAGGGGATAAAAGAAGCTGTTAAAATTAATTAATACCTGTTAATTGGCCCATGATACGGGCCGTGGCCCCGGCTTGCTGGTGCACGTATTCGAGGGCCAGATCCTGCATTTTCAGGCGGATGGTTTCGTGGGTCAGCAGCCGGGCGAAGGCCGATTCCAGCTCGGCGGCGGTGCGTACGGGGGTGGCGCAACCCAGCTCCACCAGGTCCACGGCTTCCTGAAACCGGGCGTAGGCGGGCCCAAAAAACAGCGGCAAGCCGAAAGCGGCGGCCTCCAGCGTGTTGTGCAAGCCCTTGCCGAATGCCCCGCCGACGTAGGCAAACTGCCCAAAGCGGTAGAGCTGGCTGAGCAGGCCCACGTTGTCGAAGAGCAGCAGCCGGGCCCCGGCCACGGTGCCGGCCTGGGCTTGCGAATAGCGCAGCACCTGGCCGGGCAGCACGGCCTCGATCTGCTGCAAATGGGCTTCCGTGATTTCGTGGGGGGCCAGCAGCACGCGGATTTGGCCGGCGTAGCGGCGCAGCAGCGGGGCCAGGGCGGGGAGGTCTTCGGGCCAGGCGCTGCCCACCACCAGCACCGGGGCCCCGTCGGCCACGAAGGCTTCGACCAGCGGCAGCGGGCGGGCGGGGGCCAGGGCCGTGGCCGCCACGGTGTCGAAGCGGGTGTCGCCGGCCACGCTCACCTGTGCGAGGCCGATGCGGCGCAACAGGGCCGCCGAGGCTTCGTTTTGGGTGAAGATGTGCGAGAGCAGGCCCAGCGTTTGCCGGAAAAAACCACCCCAGGGCTTAAAAAACACCTGGTCGGGCCGGAAGATGGCCGACACGGCCACGGTCGGGACGTGGCGCTGCCGGGCTTCGGCCAGGAAATGGCGCCAGAACTCGTACTTCACGAACACCGCCAGCCGCGGCTGCACGGCGTCGAAAAACGCGCGGGCGTGGGCGCGGGTGTCGAGCGGCAGGTAGAACACGTAGTCGGCCCCCGGCCAGTCGCGGCGCACGTCGTAGCCCGAAGGCGAGAAAAAGGTGAGCACGATTTTGGTGCCGGGGTGGGCCCGGCGGTAGGCTTCCATCAGCGGGCGGCCCTGCTCGAACTCGCCCAGCGACGCGCAATGAAACCACACCCGCGGGGCCGCGTCGCCGGCCAGGGCCCCGGCAATGCGCGGCAGCAGCCCCCGCCGCCCGGCCCCCCACGCCGCGGCCTTGGGCACAAACGGGGCGGCCAGCCGCAGCAGCAGCGCGTAGCAAAAAAGAAGGAAGTCGTACAGCAGCGTCAAGGCCGCGAATTTACGGCCGAAAAAAAAGCCAGCCTAGCGGGTGGGGTTGAGGGCGGCCTCGCCCTCGCGCCAGTCGGCGGGGCAGAGGGCCCCGTGCTTTTCGTAGTGCTGCAGGGCGTCGACCATGCGCAGGGCCTCGTGGGTGCTGCGGCCCAGGGGGCCGTCGTTCACGGATTGGTGGCGCACGATGCCGTCGCGGTCGATCAAAAACAGGCCCCGGTTGCTGGTGGGCGTGCCCACAAACGTCATTTCGCCCTGCTCGTTGTAGTCGAAGTGCCCGGCCAGCATGTCGTAGTTGGCCGAGATGGTTTTGGTGGCGTCGGCCACGAGCGGGTAGGTCACGTCCTTGATGCCGCCCTGGTCGCGGGGCAGCCGCAGCCAGGCGCGGTGGCTCTGGTGGCTGTCGGTGGAGCAGGCCACCACGGCCACGTTGCGCGCCTCAAACTTGGGCAGCAGCAGCTGGAAAGCCAAGATTTCGGTCGGGCACAGCAGCGAAAAATCGGCCGGATAAAAGTAAAACAGCACGTGCATCTTGCCCAGGTAGCGGTCGAGCGAAAAGTCGTTTTCAATTTCGCCGTCGATAACGGCCGTGGCCCGGAAAGAAGGGGCGCGCTTGCCCACGAGAACTGCCATTCTGGAAGTGTTAAGTTTTGAGAGTTAAATGTTGCGTGTTGACGTCTACGGGCCGGGCGTCGGGCGGGTGCAGGCAGCGGCAGTTGTGGAAATGGTCGCTGGGGAAAATCCAGCCCTTAAAAATCCAGTCCTTCGAATGCCGGCGGTTTAATTTCCGGTGAACACCGGCGGGCGCTTCTCTAAAAAAGCCGCCATGCCTTCTTTTTGGTCTTCCGAAGCGAAGGTGAGGTAATAGTTGCGGCGCTCGAACTGCAAGCCCGCCGCCAGGTGCGACTCGAAGGCGTGGTTTACGGCTTCTTTGGCCAGGCGCACGGCCACGGCCGGTTGGGCGGCGATGCGGGCCGCCAGCCGAAACGCTTCCTCCAGGCACTGGGCGGCGGGCACCACCCGGTTCACCAGGCCGAGGCGCAGGGCTTCGGCGGCCGGGAGGAAGTCGCTGGTGAGCACCATTTCCATGGCCTTGGCCTTGCCCACGGCGCGGGCCAGGCGTTGGGTGCCGCCGCCGCCGGGCAGCGTGCCGAGCCGGATTTCGGGCTGCCCGAACTGCGCCGTTTCGGCGGCCACCACCAGGTCGCAGGCCAGGGCCAGCTCGCAGCCGCCGCCCAGCGCGAAGCCCGCCACGGCCGCCACCAGCGGCTTGCGCATCAGCCGGAGCTGGTCCCAGAAGCTCACGTGGTCGGCCAGCAGCATGTCGACGGGGCTGCGGCCGGCCATCGCCCGGATGTCGGCCCCGGCGGCAAAGGCCCGCTCGCTGCCGGTGATGACGACCACGCGCACCGCCGCGTCGGCGTCGAGGGCCCCCAGCGCGTCGCGGATTTCGTGCATCAGCTTCAGGTTCAGGGCATTTAGTTCTTTGGGGCGGTTGAGCTGGAGCAGCGCCACGCCCGGCCGGGCCCGGGGCGTGACGAGAAGAAATTCGGGCATGGGAGTTTAATTATGAGTAGGGAATTGGGAAGAGGGCCCCAGGGCGGAGGCGGGCGGCCGGCTTTTCGCCGGCCGCCCGCTAATCGTTGAACCGTTGGCGGAGCGCTGCCGAAACATCGCCCGGGGCCCTGAACTGCTGCTGGCCTTTGGGTGATTACCGCCCGCCCGGCGAAAAGCCGCCCGTCCGGGCCCCGCGCCGGCCTACCGGCACACAAACTGAAACGTGCTGCGCGTGCGCTGCTCCAGCAGCAATTCGCGCCCCGTGGTGAGGCGGGCGATGCTGGCCGCGTCGTAGTTTTTGATCGTAAACAGGGTCAAATCGGCGTTGTAATGCGTGCGGAACTGCCCGCCCAGCAGCGCCAGCAATTGCTGCACCCGCCGCTCCGAAAAATCGGTGCACACCGAAAAGCTGATGGCCGAATTTTGCATCAGGTTGATTTTAAGCCGCGCCTGGGCGAGGGCCCCGAAAATTACTTCCAGATTTTCTTCCGAGATGAACGCGAAATCCTTGCTTTCAAAAGACAACAAGCACTGCCCCGTTTTACGAATAAACGCCGGCGCCAGGGCCGGGTGCTGGCAGTCGTGGATGAGCGTGCCGTCGGCCGCCGGGTCCACGAACGACTTCACGCGCAGCGGAATGCCGCGCTCGGCCAGCGGCTTGAGCGTTTTGGGGTGGATGACGCTGGCCCCGTAGTAGGCCATCTCGATGGTTTCCTGGTAGCTGATTTCCGGGTAGCGCACCGCGTCGGGGAAGATTTTGGGGTCGGCGCTGAGCAGGCCGGCCACGTCCTTCCAGATGGTAACCGCCTCGGCGCCCAGGCAATACGCGAAGATGGCGGCCGAATAATCGGAGCCCTCGCGGCCCAGCGTGGTGGTGAGCCCGCCGGCCGTGCCGCCCAAAAATCCCTGCGTGACAACAGGGCCCCGGGCCAGCAGCGGCGGCAGCGCCGCCGCGACGGCGGCCCGGGTCGTGGCCCAGTCCACGCGGCCTTCGCGCCAGGTGCGGTCGGTGCGGACGAGCGGGCGGCAATCGAGCCAGTGGGCGCCGAGCGCCGCGGCCACCACTTGGGTGGCCAGCAGCTCGCCGTAGCTCACGATCTGGTCGTACTGCCGGTCGTAATTGTCGGCGCTCACCTCGGCCAGCTGCTCGCGCAGGGCCCCCAGCGTGGCCAGGAGCGGGCCCGCGTCCGGGGCCCCGGGGGCCAGGGCCGCGGCGGTGGCGGCATGAAAATCGTGCAGGGCCCCGAGGGGCGCTTCGTAGTCGTGGCCGCGGTGCGCCAGGTCAAAAATCTCTTCCAGCGCGTTGGTCGTCTTGCCCATGGCCGACACCACGATCAGCAGCGGCTGGCCCGGGGCCGTGGTTTCTACGATGCGCCGGAGGTTGCGGATGGCCGCCGCGTCCTTCACCGAAGCACCGCCGAATTTGTAAACCTGTAAGTGATTGATTGCCGTCATAGGCCCCAAAAGTAGGAACTCTGGTGCGCGGTAGTGCGAAAAAAAGTAGCTTTACGCTCCGCAACTGCCTCATTCGCTCACTATACTTTTTTATGGACCACAACAAGCTCGCCTTGCCCGTCGGGGCCACCCTCGACCGCTTCATCATGCGCAAGCAGGAAGATTTTCCCTACGCCACCGGCGAGCTGTCGCAGCTGCTGCGCGACATTGCCCTGGCCGCTAAGATTGTGAACCGCGAAATTAACCGCTCGGGCCTGATCGACATTTCCGGGGCCTACGGCAACCAGAACGTGCAGGGCGAGGACCAGCAGAAGCTCGACGTGGTGGCCAACATCCGCTTCATCCGGGCCCTGCGCAACGGCGGCGAGGTGTGCACCATCATCTCCGAAGAGGACGAGGAAATGATCCAGACCGGCAACGTGCAGGGCAAGTACGTGGTGGCCATCGACCCGCTCGACGGCTCTTCGAACATCGACGTGAACGTGAGCATCGGCACCATTTTCAGCATCTACCGCCGCGTGTCGCCCACCGGCCGCGAGGGCACCACCGCCGACTGCCTCCAGCCCGGCACCCACCAGGTGGCGGCCGGCTACATCATCTACGGCTCCAGCACGATGCTCGTGTACACGACCGGCAACGGCGTGAACGGCTTCACCTACGAGCCGTCGCTGGGCGAGTTTTTTCTCTCGCACCCCGCCATCCAAACGCCTGCCACCGGGGCCATCTACTCCGTCAACGAGGGCAGCTCCGAATCGTTCGAGCCGGGCGTGGCGGCCTTCGTGCGCCAGTGCAAGGACCAGCATTTTTCGGCCCGCTACATTGGCTCGCTCGTGGCCGATTTCCACCGCAACCTGCTCAAGGGCGGCATCTACCTCTACCCGGCCACGGCCAAGGGCCCCCAGGGCAAGCTGCGCCTCATGTACGAGTGCAACCCGCTGGCCTTCATCGTGGAGCAAGCCGGCGGCAAAAGCTCCAACGGCTACCAGCGCACCATGGAAATCGAGCCCAAAACCCTGCACGAGCGCTGCCCGGTTTTCATCGGCAGCAAAGAGCTGGTCGAGCAAGTCGAGCAATTCCTGGCCCGCGACGCGGAAGCACAGGCCTAAAAGCTGCCCGCCGCCCACAAAAAAGCCCTGCCGGAACGTCCGGCAGGGCTTTTTTGTGGGCGGCGGGGCAGAGACAATTCTGCCTAAACCGATGTCTGCCAGCTACTCAGCTTTTTTACGGCTTTTCTTGGGGGCCGTCGCCGCTTCCGGGTTGGCAGAAGCTTCGGCCGCAGCGGCGGGCTCGGGCGCGTCGATGGCGCCGCCCGTGCTCAGGGGCTCGCCGGCGGCGGGCGCGTCGGCCACGGCGTCGGCGGGCTGGTGGGGCAGGTGCTGGCTCACGATGCCGTACCAGGTGGCCAGCTTCTTAATGTCGGACAAATACACCCGGTCGCGGTCGTATTCGGGCACGGCGTGGGCCATGAAATCGGCCAGCTCGGCTTCGCCCGACTTGTTGGTGACGGGCAATTCGGTGCCGTAGTGGGCGTGAATCTGCTCGAAAACTTCGGTCAGGGGCACGTTCACGTCGTAATCGGTCGTGTAAATTGAAATCTCCGACAGCAGCGACACTTTGTTGCGAGCCGGGGCCATGCTGCGGGCGGCGCGGGCGTCGAGGCTTTCCACCAGCACGCCGTGGCGGGCGGCTTTCAGCAAGCGGTACAGGCCCGGCAGGCCGCTGATGGCGGCGATTTCTTTCAGTTCGTAAGGCATCCTTTTTCGGTTAACAGTTGACAATGATTAGTTTATGACTAGTCGTGAATACGCGTTGTCAGGGCCCCGACTGGTTTCTGATAACTTTTCACGGCTAGTTATAAGCTGTATTTATTCGGCGGTGTTCGCGCCCGTCGCACCGAGCTTGAAATCGATGGGCAGGCTGGTGAGGATGGGGTAGGCGGGTTTTTTGAACTTGAGCAGGTGCGCCACGCGCAGGGCTTCGTCGCCGGTGCCGCCGCCCACTTGCTTCACCAGTTTTACGCCCGACATGGTGCCGTCCGGGTTCAGCGTGAAGCTCACGATGCAACGGCCCTGGATGCGGTTGCGCTTGGCCATCAGCGGATACTTCAGCTCTTTGTTAATGAAGGCGTACAGGGCTTCTTGGCCGCCCTCATAGTACTCGGCCACCGGAACGGCCCCCACCACGTGGCCCTTGCCGGCACCGGCTTCGGCAGCAGGGAGCGCAGCGGGCGGAGTGGTGGGGGCAGCGGTTTGGGCGGCGGCGGGAGCGGCGGCGGCCAGCAGCAGGCCCAAGGCCAGCGGCAAAAGCAACGGTTTCAACATACAGCGGGGGCAAATAAAAAGGGTGGACGCGGAACGGGCACGGGGCCGCGGGCAACGGCTTGGCAAATGCGGGGCCAAAGCTACGCGCTGGGCCCGGCGGCCAGCCGCTGGTTCACCTCGTCGATGAAGCCCAATAGCTCGTCGCGCCCCGCCTTGGTGCTGGCCGAGGTGAGAAAGTGCCGCGGCAACTCGTCCCAGCTTTCGCCCATTTTGGCCAGGTACGCGGCGATGAGCGTCCGCGTCTGCGCCGCCGACTGCTTGTCTATCTTGGTGAAAACCATCACGAACGGCACCCCCAGCTCGCCCAGCCACTCCATGAATTCGAGGTCGCTGGCCTGCGGCGGGAGGCGCGAGTCGATGAGCACGCACACGCAGGCCAGGTTCTCACGGCGCTGCATGTAAGCGTTGATCATTTTCTGCCATTCGGCCCGCGACGTTTTGCTCACCTTGGCGTAGCCGTAGCCGGGCAAATCGACCAAATACCACTGCTCGTTAACCACAAAGTGGTTGATGAGCTGGGTTTTGCCGGGCGAAGCCGACGTTTTGGCCAGGCCCGTGCGGCCGGTAAGCGCGTTGATGAGCGACGACTTGCCCACGTTGGAGCGCCCGATAAAAGCGTATTCCGGCCGGTCGGGGGCCGGGCAAAGGTCTACGCGGGTGTTGCTCGTCAAAAATCGGGCGTCGCGAATAAGCATGGGCACAAGCAAAGGCAAAACGAAAAACCAGCCGAAAACCGGCGGTGGCAAAGCGCAAAATTACGTCTTTTAGCCCCTAAATACCATAAAATAATGGATTGCTAAAAATTGTAATCTCTCGCATTCGTCTATATTTGCGCGATTACTTTGCACGTTTTCGTTGGCAGTGCGTGCGTCCCGCACTCTTTTAAAAGTTAATTGCTCCGTCGCTGCGTGCCCATCGGCCTATATTTGTTGTCATTGCCGGCCAATTTGTTTCGGGCCTGGTTTTTGCTTTTTCAGCCTCTCGTCTCAACCCTGCGCTTTATTTTCAGTATAAGCCGAAATTGTTGCTATTAGCGCTGCAATCCGCTGATATCTGCCGCGCAGCCACCAAGCCTCCTTTAAAAAATCTTTTTTCCATCTCTTTTTTCTCCAATGGATAACTTATCCAAACGGTTGTTGCAGGCTTCCTGCGCTGTGGCCCTGAGTGCCGCCGCCATCCAGCCCGGCATGGCCCAAAGCACGGGCAAACTGCTCAAAACCGGTAACAAGTTTTTCGGGCAGGAAAATTACCGCGCTTCTATTCCTTATTACGAGCAAGTACTGGCCAAGGACCCTAACAACGCCAAGGCGTTGTTCAACGCCGGCATTTCGTACTTGAGCTTCGATAAGGAAAAGGCCAGCGACTATATCTACAAAGCGCAGCGCCTTAAGCCCAAGGTCTCCAAAGACGTGGAATATTGGCTCGGTCGCGTCGACCACCTCAACTACAATTTCGACGAGGCCATTGCCCACTACCAGGCCTACAACGCCACGCTCAAAGCCAAAAAAAGCACCGAGGTGCGCCGCCAGGAGGTGGCCCAGCTGATTCAGCACTCGAAAAACGCCAAAGTACTTTTCAATTCGCCCAAGGACATCTTCGTAAAGAACCTGGGCCCGACCATCAACACGCAATATGCCGAGCACAGCCCGGTGATTTCGTCGGACGATAAAGTGCTGCTTTATACGTCGCGCGGCCAGTACAAAGGCACTGCCACCGACGGTAAAAAACTCGCCGCCGACGGCGAATACTACGAGGACATTTACGAGTCGCGCCGCATTGACGACGAGAACTGGGAAAAGCCCCGCTCGCTGGGGCCCGCCCTCGTCAGCAAAGGCCACGACGCGTCGATTCAGGTGTTCGACAACGATTCGAAGTTGTTGATGTACCGCGATACCGACAACGGCGACATTTACGAGTCGGACAAAGCCAACGGAGAATGGTCGGCCCCGAAGAAGCTGAATAGCAACATTAACTCGAAGAATTTTGAATCGGACGCGTATATCACGCCCGACGGCAAAACTCTTTATTTTTCGACCGGCAAGTACTCGGAAGACGGCACGCTGGATTTGTACTACTCCACCCGCGGTGCCGATGGCGACTGGGGCCCTGCCAAGTCGCTGGGCGGCGCTATCAACACCAAGTACGACGACGACAGCCCCTACGTGAGCAAGGACGGCAAAACCTTGTACTTCTCGTCGCGCGGCCATAACACGATGGGCGGCTACGACGTGTTCAAGAGCGCTTACGACAGCATTGGGCACAAGTGGGGAGCCCCCGAAAACATGGGCTACCCCATCAACACGCCCGACGACGACAGCTACTACCGCCTGAGCCCCGACGGCTCGTATGCGTACCTGAGCAGCTACCGCATCGGGGGCTACGGCGAAAAGGACATCTACACGATCAGCTACATCAAAAACGCCACCGTTAAAGGCAAGGTGTTTGCGAAGGACAGCACGACGGTGATTCCCGGCATTGAGCTGGTGTTCAGTGGCAAGCAGGCCGATAACACGCCGCTGAGCTTCCGCGACGTGAGCAAGCCCGATGGCTCGTACCAGGTGGCCGTACTTTCGGGCCGCACCTACCAGGTGGCGGTGAGCAAGGACGGGAAGAACATTGAGACGCAGGAATTCGCCATTCCGGTGTCGACCAACGACTCGACCACCGTCACCAAGAACTTCTACATTGCCTACGTCGACACGTCGTCGGCCGCGCTGTATCCGTTCAAGAAAATCTACTTCGATACCGACAAGTACAAGCTGCGGCCGGAATCGATTACGGTGCTGAACGACATCGCCAAGAAGCTCGTTGCCGCTCCCGGCATGAACATCCAGGTGGAAGGCCACTGCGACTCGCGCAACACCGACGAGTACAACATGGTGCTGGGCCAGAACCGCGCCAATGCTGCGGTGAAATACCTGACCACCAAAGGCGTGGCCGGTACGCGTTTGAGCACGGTGAGCTACGGCGAGCGCCGCCCGGCCGCCCCGAACGATTCGCCGGAGAACATGCAGCTTAACCGCCGCGACGAGTTCCGCATTGTGCTGAAAGAAGGCGAGAAGATGCCAACGATGACTCCTGCGCCGGCCCCGGCCCCGGCTGGCGGAGCAAATGCCGCCCCTGCGCCGCAGGCCCCGCTGCCTGGCAAGAGCAAAGCCAAACTGGCCGATGGCACGAAGGTGAAAACCAAAGTAGACGAAGACTCGGACAAAGTGAAGGTGAAAACCAAGGGCCCTGCCGGTGAGAAATCCAAAACCGTGTCGAAAGACGGCGAGGTGGACTCGAAGGCCAAGGACGCCAGCGGTGCCAAAGACAAGGTGAAAGCAAAGCCGGAGTAAGCGCGCTTCGGCGACAGTGGCTTAAGCGGGCCGGGCGTTACGTCCGGCCCGTTTTTTTGTGGGGCCCTGTGCAGAAGGAAGTCAAACAAAACCGGGGCCCTGCCGTTGGAACAACATTGTTTCCCGCTTTTTCGCCGTTCTTTGCATCCCTATGGCTGTTGTTCCCTACAAAGAAGATTCCGCCGACAAGAAGTCGCAGGTGGCCACGATGTTCGACAGCATCGCGGGCAAGTACGATTTTCTGAACCATTTCCTGAGCGCCGGCACCGACATCTACTGGCGACGCAAGGCCGTGGACGAGCTGAAGGCCCTGCGCCCGGCCCGCATCCTGGACATTGCCACCGGCACGGCCGACTTTGCCATTGAAACCCTGCGCGCCGCCGCGCCCGACGCCCACGTTACCGGGGTGGACATTTCGGAAGGGATGCTCGACGTGGGCCGCCGCAAGCTGGCCGAAAAACGCCTGGGCCACCGCATCCGGCTGGAGCTGGGCGACTCGGAAAACCTGCCCTTTGCCGATGGCGCGTTTGACGCCGTGACGGCCTCGTTTGGGGTGCGCAACTTTGCG
Organism: Hymenobacter sp.; assembly: GCA_025353745.1. GTDB lineage: Bacteria > Bacteroidota > Bacteroidia > Cytophagales > Hymenobacteraceae > Hymenobacter. The sequence goes on along the minus strand of JANXOE010000072.1, from coordinate 9,718 downwards.
CATCTGGAGGTGGGCCTGGCCGAGATGCGGCGGGTGCTGCGTCCTGGCGGCAAGCTCGTTATCCTGGAGTTCAGCAAGCCCACGGCGTTTCCGCTCAAACAAGCGTATAATTTTTATTTTCGCCGGGTGCTGCCCGTGTTCGGGAAACTGATTTCCAAGGACCGGGCCGCGTACACGTACCTGCCCGAATCGGTGCAAGCGTTTCCCGACGGCCCCGATTTTCTGGCCATTCTGGCCCGGGTCGGCTTTAAAAACCCTGCATGGCAACCCCTTACCTTCGGCATCAGCTCCATCTACACCGCCCACAACTGAGCCGGCTGCTGGCTTTGGCACTCGTTTTGGCTGCGCCCCTGGCCGGCCGGGCCCAGCAGCGGCACCCCGCCAAGCCCAACCGCAGCAAGGGCGGCAACCTGAAAGGCGTGACGGTGGCCAACCTGTCGGACTACGACGGCCGCTGGTTTCACCCAGGTTTGTATTTCGCGCCCGGCTTCTCACGATTTTTCCTGGAGCAGTCGGCCGCGTACATCCAAAAGCGAAACCTGACGGCCAACTCCATCATCAGCCCTGATTTTGGGGTGGGCATCATCGGCGACGTGCGCTTGGGCAATAACCGGTCGCCCTTCATCCTGCGGTTTGCGCCGGGGGTGAATTTCCGAACGCGGCGGGTGGAGTTCGGGGCCCACGGCAGCACCCAGCCCGACACGGTGTACACGCAGGAAGTCAGCTCGACGGTGGTAGACTTTCCGCTGATGCTTAAGTACCAGTCGGAGCGGCGGCGCAACACCCGGGTGTACATGCTGGCGGGTGTGAAGCCCAGCGTGAGCGTGACTACACGCCGCACCGACTTGTTGCGCAACCGCCTGATGGTGAACGATAACGATATAACGCTGGAATACGGCGTGGGGCTGGATCTGTTCTACCCGCTGTTCAAGTTCGCGCCGGAGCTGCGGTTTTCCCACGGTTTGCGCAACCTGCTCATCGACCGCCCCGACGCCTACAGCCGAAGCCTGCAAAGCCTGCGCACCAACACGGTGACCCTGTATTTGAACATCCAGAACTAAGCTGCCCGGCAGCGCAATTTTAGCCACCACCGCGTATGAAAACGGCATTTGTAACGGGCGCTTCGTCGGGAATCGGGCGGGCCACGGCCGTGGCGCTCGCCAAAGCAGGCTTCCAGCTGGTGATAACGGGCCGCCGGCGCGAGCGCCTCGATGCGCTGGCGGCCGAGCTGGCTCCCGTGCCCGTGCACGCCTTGGTGTTCGACGTGCGCGACCGCGACGCCGTCACGGCCGCCGTCATCGGACTGCCGCCCGGATTTGCTGCCGTGGACGTGTTAATTAATAACGCCGGCGGGGCCCACGGCCTCCACCCCATCCAGACCGGCGACCCGCGCGACTGGGATGCCATGCTCGACGCCAACGTGCGCGGCTTGCTGAACGTGACCCAGGCCTTGCTGCCGGGCATGACGGCCCGCCAGAGCGGCTTCGTCGTCAACATTGGATCCATCGCCGGGCGCGATGCCTACGCCAACGGCAACGTGTACTGCGCCAGCAAAGCGGCCGTGGCCATGCTCACCAAAACCATGCGGCTCGACTTGCTGCCCTTCGGGATTCGGGTGGCCGAGGTGGACCCCGGCGCGGTAGAAACCGAGTTTTCGGAAGTGCGCTTTAAGGGCGACGCCGACCGGGCCGCGAAGGTGTACGAAGGCTTCGCGCCGTTGCGGGCCGAAGACGTTGCCGACGTCATCGCCTTCGTCGTCACGCGTCCGGCCCACGTCAACATCGCCGATGTTTTGGTGCTGCCCACCGCTCAAGGCGCGGCTTCAAGCATTTTTCGCCAGCCGGCCTAAGCCGGGGGGCCGTCCATTTGATTTAATTGGGCGAGAACGGCTTGGTTCAGCTCGTGCCCGCCGGCAAAGGTGAGCAGGGCCGGCGCCGCGCCGAGCTGCCGGAGGTGCACTTGTTGCCGGGCCACTGCATCGGGCGTCACGTATTCGTCGTGGTCGCCCACCACGAGCGTCAGGAGCAGGCCCTTGAGCAAGCCGGCAGCAGCTACCGGATCGATGTCCAACGGAAACGCGCCGGCCCATAGCACCAGGTGCGCCGGCCGGAACGCCGCTCGGGCCAGCCACCGTCCTGCTGTAGCCGTGCCCTGCGAAAAGCCCAGCACGGTAACGCGCACGTCGGCCGGGCATTGGGACAGGACGTGGCCGGCGAGCTGGTTGAGGAACCCGACGTGGTCGTCGATTTCGTGCACGCGGTCGTCGCGGGTCATCCAGCTGGCCCCCACGCGGCCGCCGTTGCCTTGCAGGTAAAAGCGCGAAAGCCCCTCAGGGGCCACGACCACCAACGCCGGATCGGCCGCGGCCAGGGCCCCGAAGTGCCGGATAAAAAAGCCTGCCAGCTGCCCGTAGCCGTGGCACACAAACCACACGCGCCGCGTGGCCGCCGACGGCACGCCGAGCTGGTGGTAGCGGGCCGTGCGCTGAACCATGAGGTGGTGCTCAGACATAGAAAATGTGGGGCGTGGGGTGGGATGGGAGCCAGAAATTCATCGTCAGAAAAAATATGCCGGTACCTCAACTCGTAGACTTGTTCCTGAATTAACAAAATCGTAGAACGGTCATGCTTATCTGGCGTCCACGCAGGGAAGCATCTCTACTGCGTCGTTGCACGAGTAGATTGCTCAGTGGGAGAGATGTTCCCCTGCGTGGACGCCAGATAAGCATGACGGTCTTTTTGCCTGTTTTTACTTTAGGAACAAGTCTCATGCCCACCATTCACCCCTCACCGTTTTTCGGCAAGTCGTTGGCTGAGAAAGTGAAGGGCATCAAATCCGCCAACGAAGCGAAGCGCATGATGCTGCCGTGCCGGCTAGGCAGCAACAGCGGGATGGGCTGGCCTTGGCGCGACTCGTATTCCAGCATCACCTGGCGGCAGGCCCCGCAGGGCATGGCGGGGCCAAAATCGCCCTCGGCGGGCCGGGCGGCCACGGCCATGCCCACAATGGGCGGGTGGTCGGGCTGGGCTGCCGCTAGGCCAAACAACGCGGTGCGCTCGGCGCAGAGGCCCGAGGGGTAGGCGGCGTTTTCCTGGTTGGTGCCTTGGAAGACGGTGCCGTCGGCCAGCAGCAGGGCGGCCCCCACGAAAAAGCGCGAGTAGGGCGCGTAGGCGCGGGCGGTGGCGGCGCGGGCGGCGTCCCACACCCGCAGCTCGGTGGGGGAAAGGTCGGTGGGCGCGTCGAGTTCGTCGTAGGCCAGGGCAAGCTGGCGGGGGGTGCGGGCCATGCAGAAAATAAAATGGGGCGACGAAGGTAGGCGTTACGCAGGAGTTGGCCGCCGGGGCCGTGTACATTTGCCCGCATGACAACAACCCGCTTGCTGCTGCTGGGGGCCGGCCGTTCGGCCGCCTCACTCGTCCAGTACCTGCTGCGCCACGCGCCCGCCGAGGGCTGGTTCCTGACCGTGGCCGACGCCAACCCTGCCCACCTGGCCCCCGTGCTGGCCGCCCATTCCGAATACGCCCGCGTCGTGCCCTTCGATGCGGCCGATGCCGCCGCCCTGGACGCCCGCGTGGCCGAGGCCGACCTCGTCGTGTCGATGCTGCCGGCTTCGCTGCACCCGGTGGTGGCCCGCGCCTGCCTGCGCCACCACTGCCACCTGGCCACGGCCAGCTACGTGGGCCCGGAAATTCAGGCCCTGCACGCCGACGCGGCCGCGGCGGGCCTCACCTTTCTGATGGAGTGCGGCCTCGATCCTGGGCTTGACCACATGTCGGCCGTGCGGGCCATTGCCGACATCCGGGCGCGGGGCGGGCACGTCACGGCTTTTCGCTCGTACTGCGGCGGGCTGCTGGCCCCGGCGGCCGAAGCCGGCAACCCCTGGCAATACAAGTTCACCTGGAACCCGCGCAACGTGGTGCTGGCCGGGCAAGGCGGCCCCGCCCGCTACCTCGACAGCGGCCACCTGCGCTTCATCCCGTACCAGCACCTGTTTGCCCGTACCGAAACGGTGGAGGTGCCCGGCCACGGGGCCTTCGAGGGCTACGCCAACCGCGACTCGCTCGGCTACCGCGCGCCCTACGGCCTGGCCGACGTGCCCACCATGCTGCGCGGCACCCTGCGCCGGCCCGGCTACTGCGCCGCCTGGCACGCCCTGGTGCGCCTGGGCCTCACCGACGACAGCACCCGCCTTGGCAACGCCGAAACCATGAGCTGGGCCGCACTGCTCGAAGCCTTTCTGCCGGCCGCCCGGGCCCCACGCCTGCCGCTTCCGCAGCGCGTGGCGGCCTACCTCGGCCTCGACCCCGACGGCGAGGAAATGGGCCGCTTGAACTGGCTGGGGCTGTTTTCGGCGCAGCACCCCGTGGGCCACGCCGACGCCACGCCGGCCCAGCTGCTCGAACGCCTGCTGGCCGACAAGTGGCAGCTGGGGCCCCACGACCACGACCTCGTGGTGATGCAGCACGTGTTCGATTACGAGCTGGCCGGCCGCCGCTGCCGCCGCACCGCTTCGCTGGCCGTGACCGGGGCCGACGCCGCCCACACCGCCATGGCCCAAACCGTGGGCCTGCCCTTGGGCATGGCCGTGCGCCGGCTGGCCCGGGGCCTGGTGCCGCAGCGGGGCGTGGTGATTCCGGTCGACCCCGAGCTGTTCGAGCCCATCCTGGACGAGCTGGCGGCGGATTACGGCATTGTGTTTCACGAAGAAGAAACCAGCCTCTAATTCCGCAAAACCCACGCTACAGCGCCAGATAAAACCCCGCCAGTAGCGCCCGGTACGCGTCGGAATACCCTGCGTCGTCGGCCGTGCGAATGGCCAGCTCCTGTTCGACCACGGGCCCCGGGGCCCCCCGCCCAAAGGCCACCACTTGGCGCAGGGCCCTGCTGCCGGGCCGGTGGCGCAGCACGAGCCGCGTGGCCGGGTGCAGGCCCGCCGCCGCCGCCGCGCGCGCAAACCGGTCCATTTCGGGCACCGGCAGCAGCACGGTGAGGCGGCCCTCAACGGTTAAAAAACCGGCGGCGAAGCGGCTGATTTCGGCAAAAGTGAGCGTGTCGGCGGCGGCGTGTCGGGCGGCGCTGCGGGCCGCGTCGGGCGAGCGCAGGGCCTGCTGAAAAAACGGCGGGTTGCACACGACGTGGCTGAACCGCCCGGGCCCGGCGGCGGCGTAGGCCGCCAGGCTTAGCGGATGCACCCGGACGCGGGGCCCCCAGGGGCTGGCGGCCGCGTTGGCGGCGGCCTGGGCAGCAGCGGCCGGGTCGATTTCCACCGCTTCGATTTCGACCGTGGGGTGGCGCTGAGCGGCCATCAAGGCCAGCAGGCCGGTGCCGGTGCCGACGTCCAGCAGGCGGACGGCCCCGCGCAGGTCCAGGGCCGCGCCGAGCACGCAGGCGTCGGTGCTCACCTTCATGGCGCAGGCCGCCTGCTCGATGCGAAACTGCTGGAACTGAAAGTAGTCGTTGGGCACGGGAAGCGGTTGTCAGATCAGGGAGCGGGTGGTCGTTCCGAACGCGGGGAGGGACGACCACCCGCGCCCTGGTCACTGGTTCTCGTACCCCTCGTCTACCAAAAGCCCTTTGCCTAAAGCGCTTTGCACGGCCAGCACGTCGCAGCGCTCGTTTTCGGCGTGGCCAGCGTGGCCTTTAATCCACCGGAACGAGACGTTGCGCTGGCGGTAGACGGCGAGGAACCGGCGCCACAGGTCGGGGTTGGCTTTTTTGCCGAAGTCGGGCTTTTTCTCCCAGCCGAACACCCAGCGCTTCTCCACGGCGTCGACCACGTACTTGGAATCGGACACGACCAGCACCGGGATTTCGGGGCGCGTAACGGCCTCCAGGCCCACGATCACGGCCAGCAATTCCATGCGGTTGTTGGTGGTGCGGCGGTAGCCTTGGGCCAGCTCTTTTTCGTGGGGGCCGTAGCGCAGGATGGCCCCGTAGCCGCCCGGCCCGGGGTTGCCGCGGGCCGAGCCGTCGGTGTAAAGGGTAATCAAGGGAAAGAATGCGGGAAGTGTGGAGATGTTGCCATTGCGAGGGGAAACGACGAAGCCACGACAACGCGCTTCCCCGCCGGGCCCCGCTTAAAAATTGGCCTTAAACAATTTAATGGAGATGGCCAGCAGGATGACGCCGAACACGCGGCGCAGCACGTCTTCGCCGGCCTTGCCGAGCTGCCGCTCGATCCAAGGGCTGGTGCGCAGCACCGCGTACACGAACACCAGGTTCAGGCCGATGCCCACCAGGATGTTGGGCAGCGAGTAGGCGGCGCGCAGCGAGAGCAGCGTCGTCATGGTGCCGGCCCCCACGATGAGGGGAAACGCCAGCGGCACAATGGAGCCGGTGTGGGCCGTGATGTCGGACTTGAACAGCTCGATGCCCAGGATCATCTCCATGCCGATGAGGAAGATGATGATGGCCCCGGCCAGCGCAAAGCTTTCGTTGTCGACCCCGAACAAGCGCAGGATGCTCTGGCCCAGGAATAGAAAGGCCACCATTAGCCCGCCCGCCACCACCGTGGCCAGCCCGGCTTTTATTTTGCCCTCGCGCTGCCGGATCTGGATGACAATCGGCACCGACCCGATGATGTCGATGATGGCAAACAGCGTGAGCGTGACGGAGAAGATTTGCTGAAGGTTGAACACGGGAACGAGCGAATGGAAAGGGCCGGCGCGGGCGGCCGGCTTTTTCGCCGGCCGCCCGCTAATCGTTGTGGGAAATTGCGAAAGCATTGCAAAGGGTCGCTGAGGGCCCACGGGAGCACCGTTCGGCGATTACCGGGCGGCCGGCGAAAAGCCGGCGGCCCGGGGGCTACACCGCCACGTACTCTTTGACAAAAAACTGCACCAGCGCTTCCATGGCCGCGTCGGGCACGGCGGGGAAGTTGGCCAGGCGGATGGTGGTGCTTTTCAGGGGGCCGTAGCCGCCGCCCAGCGTGAGGCCGGCGTCGAGGGCTTTGCGCTTGATTTCTTCGATCAGCGGCGCCTCGCCCCGCAAGCCGATGACGGTGGTGGAGCGGGCGTCGGGGTTGGCGATGAGCGGCTGCAAGGGCGTGGCCTGCTCGAAAAAATCGTAGAGCTTCTGGGCACGGTCGGCCAGGTGCTGGGCCACCACTTTAATGGGTTCGCGCTCGGCCATCACGCGGCTCAACAAGTAGATGCCGAGCACGTTGGGGGTGTAGTTGGTCTGGTGGTTGAGCATGTTGCTCAGCGCAGCGGGCAGGCCGTTGTAGTGGGCGCGGTCGTTGACTTCCTTGGCCTGGGCCACGGCGCGGGGCGAGAGGATGAGCACGCCCAGGCCGGCGGGCAGCCCGAAGCATTTCTGCACCGAGCCGAACCACGCGTCGGCCTTGATGTACTTGAGGTTGAGGCCGGCCAGCGAGCTGGTGGCGTCCACGGCCAGCAGGGCCCCGCCGAGGCGGTTGAAAAGGTTAAGGATGTGGGTTTCGCGGAGCTGGGTGGCCGTGCTGGTTTCGTTCTGGGTGATGCACACCAGGTCGGTGTCCTCGCCCGAAAAGGGCAGGGCCCCCATGTCGGGTATTTCGTCCAGCCCAAACTGCACGCCGGTGCTCGCCGGCCGGAGGGCGCGGGCGTAGTCGAACCACTTCTTGCCAAACTCGCCGTTGTAGAGGTGGAAGCTGCGGCGCGGCGTCAGGCCCTGGGCCAGGATTTCCCAGCACTCGGTGGCCGAGCCCGTGAAGAGCACGGTGTAGTCCTGCGGCACGTTGAGCTTGGCCTTGAGGTCGGCCACCGTTTGGCGCACCAGGCCGGTGAACCGTTCGCCGCGGTGCGGCACCGACAGCCAGCCCTCGTCGTAGGCGTCCTGCAAATACTGCCGCACGGCGGGGTACACGGCCGAGGGCCCCACGTTGAAAGTGAATGTCTGAGCCATGGATTGGTCGGATTTTTTCGAAGGAATCGGGTTTGGGGGACGATTCTGGCCGGCCCGGACTGGCGCCCGGGCCGGCGGGGCGGGCAACAACAATTGCCGCTGGTACCGGCAAAGGTCGGGCAAATCGTCCCAAAACCCGATTCCTTCGAAAAATCATTAAATCCGCGGCTCAGACCTGAAAGCCCAGGCGCTTAGGCCGCTGGCTCGCGAACCACTGCACGGCCAGGCGGTAGCTTTCCAGCCCGAAGCCGGCGATGCTGCCCGCGCAGTGCTTGGCGATGAGGCTTTTGTGGCGAAATTCTTCGCGGGCGGCGGTGTTGCTCAGGTGCACTTCCACCACGGGCGAGGCGATGGCGGCCACGGCGTCGGCCAGGGCCACGCTGGTGTGGGTGAACCCGCCGGCGTTGAACACGATGCCGTGGTGCGCAAAGCCCACCTCGTGCAACTTGTCGAGGAGGGCCCCTTCGTGGTTCGACTGAAACTGCGTCAGCCGGAGGTCGGGAAACGCGGCCACCAGCTCCGGAAAAAAGTCGTCGAACGAGCGGCTGCCGTAGATGCCGGGCTCGCGCCGCCCCAGCAGGTTGAGGTTGGGGCCGTTGAGAATGAGAATGTCCATGCGTAGGGGCGGGGCTTGCCCCCGCCCGGATCGTGGAACGATGGTGGCAGCGCCGCTTCGGTGCAAAATTGCACGCAATTCATCGCTTTACCGTCCCGCGCGGGCAAGCCCCGCCCTTACGCCCATGACTTGGCCCGCCGCAATCAAACAGTTCCAGGGCTACCTCCGGCTCGAAAAATCGCTCTCGCCCAACTCCGTGGAGGCGTACGTGCGCGACGCCACCAAGCTGCACCAGTTTTTGGTGGGGGAGGGGGTGCCCGCCCGCCCCGAGCAGGTGACGACGCGGCTGCTGCGCGACTTCCTCAACACCCTTTCCGCGCTGGGCCTGGGGGCCACCTCGCAGGCGCGCACGCTCTCGGGGCTGAAGGCGTTCTTCAGCTTCATGATCATGGAGGACCTCATCAAGCTCGACCCGACCGACACGCTGGAGGCCCCCAAAACCGGCCGCCACCTGCCCGATACGCTCAGCTACCCCGAAATTGAAACCCTGCTGGGGGCCATCGACCTGAGCACGGACGACGGCCTGCGGGCTCGTGCTTTACTTGAAGTGCTCTATTCTTCTGGATTGCGCGTGAGCGAGTTGTGCGAGTTGAAGTTGTCGAACATTGCCGCCGAGCAAGGCTTCGTGAAAGTGCTGGGCAAGGGCAACAAGGAGCGCCTGGTGCCGGTGGGCCGCGAGGCGCTCAAGCACCTCAACTTCTACCTGCGCGCCGTGCGCGGCCACCTCGACATCAAGCCCGGGGCCGAAGACCACGTGTTCCTGAGCCAGCGCGGCCGGCCGCTCTCGCGCATCACCGTGTTCACCACCCTCAAGAAGCTGGCCGAGCAGGCGGGGCTGCGCAAAACCATCAGCCCGCACACGCTGCGGCACTCGTTTGCCACCCACCTCATCGAGGGCGGGGCCGACCTGCGGGCCGTGCAGGAAATGCTGGGGCACGCCAGCATCACGACCACCGAAATCTACACCCACCTCGACCGCGACTACCTGCGGCAGGTCATCACCGAGTTTCACCCGCGCAGCTAAGGGCCCCGGCGCGGGCAGCGGCACACTGGCCTGCGCTGTGTAAATTTGGCTTTTCCGCTGCCTTCCGCATGGCCGACAACCGCTACAACAACCCGCCGCCGGGCCCCTCCGCCAACCGCCCCGCCGAGGGCCGGCCGGCGGCCGCCCCGCGCGCCAACGCCCCCCGCCCGGCCGCCGAGCCGGCCCCCGCCGCG
>JANXOE010000024.1 GCA_025353745.1 Hymenobacter sp. | reverse complement strand
GATGATCTGGTCGTCGCTCTGCCGGATCATCTTCTCGCCCGTCGCGTAGCTGAAGGCTTCGGCGGTGCGGGCGTAGAGCAGGCGCAAAAAATCGTAAATCTCCGTGATGGTGCCCACCGTGGAGCGCGGGTTGCGCGAGGTGGTTTTCTGCTCGATGCTGATGACCGGCGAGAGGCCCTCGATCTTGTCCACGTCGGGCCGCTCCAGCCCGCCCATGAAAGAGCGGGCGTAGGCCGAAAACGTTTCCATGTAGCGGCGCTGGCCCTCGGCGTAAATCGTGTCGAAGGCCAAACTGCTCTTGCCCGAGCCCGAGATGCCCGTGAACACCACCAGCTGGTTGCGCGGAATCCGGACCGACACGTTTTTCAGGTTGTGCTCGCGGGCCCCGTACACCTCGATGAACGGCACGTCGAACGCCGCCGGGCCGGGCACCGCGCCGTTGGCAGCGGTGGGGGGCAGCGTGTCGGGCGTTTGGTGGCGCACGGCCACCGCGAGGCCGGCGGGGTTGGGCTGGCTGCCCAGGGCCCCCGCGGCGTCGGTGGCGGTGCCTTGCAGCTTCTTTTTCAACGCCGAAGCCGCCGGTTTGGGCGCGGTGGCAACGGAAGCAGCCGGTGATTTTTTGGCCATGCAGGAAAACAGCGGATGAGTCCGCAAAAGTACGGGAAACGCCGCCGGGCGGCGGGGGTTGCGCCGGGGCCGGTGGGCCCGGGGCGTTCGGAGCACAACCCCAAAGCGGGCGCATTTGTGCCCGGGAATTTTTTATAATGAAACGTGGCGCTGCGGGCCCGGGCCCGTTGGGCAATATTTTGGGCCGGAGGGGGAACGCCCCCGGACAACCTGGCATTTCCCTTGCATATTATAAAGTCCCTCGGCTACGCCGTTGGGTGTCCGCTTCACTGGTTAAACTTTTTTTCCATGAAAACCCTCGCAAAAGTTGTTGGTGCCGCCCTGGTGGGCGCCTTTGCCTTGCTGACGGCCCCGGCCGCCCGGGCCCAGGTGGGGGTCAGCGTCAACATTGGGGCCCCGGAGTGGGGGCCGCCCGTGCCCTACGGCACGCAGTACTATTACATCCCCGAGATTGACGGCTACTACGACCTGTACTCGCAGCAATACATTGTGTTGCAGGACGGCTATTGGGTGCCGCTGCCGGAGCTTTACGGCTACGACCCGTACCAGTTTCATCCCGTCGTGGTCAACTACCGGGGCCGCGAGCCCTGGCAGTTTTGCAACTACTACCACGCCCGCTACGCCTACCGCCCGTACCAGGCCTACGGCCCCGGCCGGGGCGGCTATTACGCCGGGGGCTACGGCCGCGGCTACGACAACCGGTATTATTACGGCAACCGCGGCTACTACGGCGGCCGGGACCGCTACGACCGCGACCGTGGCGACCGCGACCGTGGCGACCACGACCGCTACGACAACCGGGGCTACGACAGCCGCGACTACGGCAGCCGCCCCCGGGACGGCCGCGGCCACGCCAACGGCGGCCAATACAACGGCCAAAACCAAACCGGAGGCCAGGGCCCGCCCCCCAGCCACGACGGCTACGACCGTGGCAACCAGTCACAACCTGCTCAGCCCGCTCCGGCGCCCGGCCCTGTTTTCCAGCCCCGTCGCGGCCCGGGGGCCCTCGAGCAAAGCCCCGGCGACCAAAACCCGCAAGGCGGCGGGGGCCGCCGCGACGGCCGCGGCCGGCTCTAGCTTTCGGCGCCGATTGGCTCGCCGCAAAACCCGGCACCCTACTTGCCTGGGCGGGGGACTTACCTCTTTCACTCTTTCCTATTCTTCATGAACTGCCACTTTAGCCTGTTTGCATTTGCCCTCGGCGCGGGGCTTGCCTTCGCCGCTCCGGCCCGCGCCCAGATCAACGTCAACATCAATACGCCCCCCACGGCCCCGCCCGCCTGGGGCCCTGCCGCGCCAGCCGGCACGCAGTATTACTACATTCCCGAGATTGACGGCTACTACGACCTTTACGCGCGGCAGTACATCGTGCTCCGTAGCGGCCAGTGGGTGCCGGTGGCCGTGGTGAACGGGTACGACCCGCGCGCCTTTCATCCGGTGGTGCTCGACTACCGGGGCCGCCAGCCCTGGATGTACGTGCGCGACCACCGCGCCCGCTACCCCCGCACAGTGGTCGTGGTACGGGGCCACGGCAACCCCCACGGCCTGCCGCCCGGCCAAGCCAAAAAGCTGTACCGCGAAGGCTACCGGGAAGGACGCAACGATGACCGCCGCGACGACCGGGGGGATGACCGCCGCGACGACCGGGACGACGACCGCGGGCACGGCCACGGAAATGGCCACGGCCACGGGCGCCGCGATTAGTCAATTGTTGATTTAACAAAAAAGCGGTCCTCCACGGGACCGCTTTTTTTATTGGTTTGAACCGCCGTGTTTGGAGGCCGGAGCGGGGCCGCGCCGGAAGCCCTGAGCCGCGCCCGCGCCGCGCCAGTGCAGGTCGGGCGGCGGCACATCGGCGGCGCAGGGCAGCGGGCAGTTGCCGCAGCGGCCGCCGGTGCCCGCGCCGGCCACGCGCACGGGCCGGCCCTGCACCAGCACCGTGGCGGTGGGCAGCGGGGGGTAGTCGGCGGGAAGCACCCAGGTTTCGGCTTCAAAATGAAGTGTTTCATTTCGTAAGCCGTTGGCGCCGTACGCCAGCGCCAGGCCCAGCGCGCCGGCCCGCACCAGGTGGCCCGGCAGCCGGCGCACCAGCAGCCAACCAGCGCCGCCCCGATGAGGTAGCCGTAGCCGAACCGAAACGCCGGGGCCGCCGCAAACCACGCCCCGCAGCACCCCACCAGCCAGAAAAACAACGCTTCGACGGCTCCCGCCTGGGCAGGCCGGCGGCGCACCAGCCGGGCCCCGGCCAGGCCCAGGGCCAGGGCCTCCACCCCCAGCAGCAGCCGGTGGTCGCCCGGAAGCTGCTGCCCCCACCAGAACGGCAGCCAGCCCCCTGGGCGCAGGGCGGCCACGCCCTCCCACCCGCCCGCGGGCCAGCGGGCAAAATCGCGGATTTCCCGCAGGTCGGCGGCCAGCTGCGCGGGTGGCACGCGCCACTCCACCGGCAGGCCGGCCCAAGGGGCCAGCGGGTAGGCCAGGTAGCCCGACAGCACCACGTTGCGCACCACCCAGGGCAGCAACACCGCCGCGCCCACCAGCACCGCCGCGCCCACCCAGCGCCCGGCCGGCCGCCGCTGCCAAGCAGCGTAGCCCAGCGGCAGCACCAGGCAGGCGGCCGACAGCTTGTAGGTGATGGCCGTGGCCGCCAGGCCGGCCAGCAGCAAAATTTCGGCCCGGCTGAAGCCCGCCTCGGGGCCGGGCACGGCCAGCTTTTCGAGCACCCAGCCCAGCACCAGCAGCGTGAGCAGCGCCACGCCGCTGTCGGGCATGGGCGACGATATCCAGGGCCGGAACGCCACCAGGGCCAGCGTCACGGCCCCCAGGTAGTACAGCGCCAGCGCGGGCGGCAACGCCGGCCGGACGCCCGGCGCGCGCCGACGGCCCCCGGCCCGGGCCGCCTGCCGCGCGCCGTAGCTCAGCACCAGCACAAACCAAAAGCTGCCGGCCGCCTGCTGCCAGGCCGGGTGCCGGGGCCCCGGGCTGGCGCTAAAAAAAGCCGTGAGCAGGTGCAGGTGCGAATTGAAGGCCAGCCGTCCGTGCAGGTTGCCCAGCCCCGGCACCACCGGGTACCGCTCCGCTGCATCCACTGCACGGTTTGGGCGTTGTAGAGGGCCGAATCGGGAAATGCCGGGGCCCGCACCGCGTGCACCAGCATCAACCCGCCGAAGACGAGCAGCAGCGCCGCCATCCACCCGCCGCCCGGGCCGCGCACGGGGGCCAGCAGCCGCGCCCCCCACTGCGCCCGCGCCGCCGGGGCGGCCCGCGCCCAGCGCCAGCCCGCGTACAGCCCGGCCAGGGCGCTCACCCCCGCTTGCACGGCGGCCCCGATGCCGGTGCCCAGCGACAGCAGCGCCAGGCCCCAGCTCAAGCCGGCCAGCCCGGCCGCGGCCACCAGCTCCGGGGCCAGCCGCGCCGCCGCTTGCCGCCCCAGCAGCGCGTGCCCGCCCGCGTAGCTCACCCCCGCAATCCATAACCAGAACCAGGGCAGCAGCAGCACGCGGCGAGAAAATGAAGGACGTTTTAGCGGTGCAGGAGGGCCCCGACGTTTTCCCGGGCCCCGCCCGCACCGCTAAAACGCCGCGTTTTTGGGGTAGCGGGGGAAGGGAATCACGTCGCGGATGTTGCCCATGCCGGTCACGAACAGCACCAGGCGCTCGAAGCCCAGGCCGAAGCCGGCGTGGGGGGCCGTGCCGAAGCGGCGCGTGTCGAGGTACCAGTCCAGCTCGTCGGCCGGCACGTGCATCTCGGCCATGCGGGCCGTGAGCTTGGCGTAGTCCTCCTCGCGCTGCGAGCCGCCGATGATTTCGCCGATGCCCGGAAACAGCACGTCCATGGCCCGCACGGTGCGCCCGTCGTCGTCGAGCTTCATGTAGAAAGCTTTGATTTCCTTCGGGTAGTTGGTGAGGATGACGGGCTTTTCGAAGTGCTTCTCCACCAGGTACCGCTCGTGCTCGCTCTGCAGGTCGGTGCCCCAATCGACGGGAAACTCGAACTTCTGCTTCGCCGATTTCAAAATCTCCACCGCTTCGGTGTAAGTCAGGCGCTGGAAATCGTTCTCCACCACGGAGCGCAGGCGGCCCAGCAAGTCTTTGTCGTACTGGTCGTTGAGGAACTGCAAATCGTCGGCGCACCGTTCCAGGGCGTAGCGCACGAGGTAGCGCAGGAAGTCCTCGGCCAGGTCCATGTTTTCCTCCAGCTCGTTGAAGGCCACTTCGGGCTCGATCATCCAGAACTCGGCCAGGTGGCGGGCGGTGTTCGAGTTTTCGGCCCGGAAGGTGGGCCCGAACGTGTAGATGCTGCCCAGGGCCATGGCCGCCAGCTCGCCTTCGAGCTGCCCGCTCACGGTGAGGTTGGTTTGCTTGCCGAAAAAATCCTGGCTGTAGTCCACCGCGCCGGCGGCGGTGCGCGGCGGGTGCTCGGGCGGCAGCGTCGTCACCCGGAACATCTGGCCCGCGCCCTCGGCGTCGGAGCCGGTGATGATGGGCGTGTGGACGTAGAAAAACCCGTGGTCGTTGAAGTACTGGTGGACGGCAAACGCCAGCGCGTGGCGGATGCGCAGCACGGCCCCGAACGTGTTGGTGCGGGGCCGCAGGTGGGCAATCTCGCGCAGAAATTCCAGCGAGGTGGCTTTCTTTTGGAGCGGGTAGGTTTCGGGGTCGGCCTTGCCGAGCACCGTGATTTCGGCGGCCTGGATTTCCACCGCCTGGCCCTTGCCCTGCGAGGCCACCAGCCGGCCCCAGATGGCCACGGCGGCCCCGTTGGCCACGTCTTTCAGGCTTTCTTCGGGAAACAGCTCGGCGTTGGCCACCGCCTGGATGGTGTGCAGCGTGGAGCCGTCGTTGACGATGATGAACTGCACGTACTTGTTGCCGCGGCGCGAGCGCACCCAGCCTTTGACGAGCACGTCGCGGTCGAGCTCCTGGCTGGCCAGCAGGCTCTGAACGGTGGACCGTGGGAGGGACATAGGGATAAAAGAAAGCCGAATAAGGCCCAAAGGTAGGGCCGCCGGGCCGAGGCCGTACCTTATCCTTCGCCGGGGCCGCTACGTATCTATTGGGGCCCTCCCCCGCCCCGTCCGCTACTTTTGCCTTTATGCAACGCCTCGATTTAAAACAGCTTCTCTCCCAAAAGCTCAGCCCGCAGCAGATCCAGTTCATTAAGCTGCTGCAAATTCCGACGGCGGAGCTGGAAACCCGCATCAAGGAAGAGATGGAGGTGAACCCCGCTTTGGAAGAGGGCGACACCGACGAGCCCGAAGAACAGGACGGCGACGACGAGGCCGAAACGGAGGACCCGGACGCCGAGTTCGACAGCGACAACAGCACCCTCGACGAAGACTTTGAGGAGCCCGCCGACGCCGACGATTACGCCCCCGCCGACGCCGCGCCCGAGCCCGAGCCGGCCCCCGACGAGGCCCCCGACAACACCGACCTCGACCTGAGCGACTACCTCAACGACGACGAGATTGCGGGCTACAAGATGCAGGGCGACGGCCCCGGCGAGGAGGAAGAGCGCGAGATGCCCCTGGCCGACACCAGCGGCTCGCTCATGGACTCGCTGCTCGACCAGCTGCACTTCACCCGGCTCGGCGAGCGGGAGGAAGCCATCGGCCAGCAGCTCATCGGCTCGATCGACGGCGACGGCTACATCCGGCGCGACCTGGCGGCCATCGCCAACGACCTGGCCTTTTCGCAGAACATGGAGGCCACGGTGCCCGAAATCGGGGCCGTGCTGCGCGTGGTGCAGGGCTTCGACCCGCCCGGCATCGCCGCCCGCGACCTGCCTGAGTGCCTGCTGCTGCAGCTCGAGCGGCGGCCCCAGGACGAGGCGACGGCGCACGCCGAGCAGATCATCGGCACGCTGTTCGAGGAGTTCAGCAAGAAGCACTACGCCCGCATCCAGCAAAAGCTGGACCTGGAAGACGACGAGCTGAAGGAGGCCGTGGCCCTGATCCTCAAGCTCAACCCCAAGCCCGGCGGCAGCGGCCCCAGCGGCCCCGGCAAAACCCAGTACCTGATGCCGGACTTCATCCTCACCAACGACAACGGCGAGCTGAACCTGACCCTGAACGCGCGCAACGCCCCCGAGCTGCGCGTGAGCCCGGCCTACACGGAGATGTTCCGGACCTACGACAAGGCAGCGAAGAAGGACCAGAAGATGAAAGAGGCAGTGACTTTTGTCAAGCAAAAATTGGATTCTGCCAAGTGGTTCATCGACGCCATCCGCCAACGCCAGAACACGCTGCTGCGCACCATGAACTCCATCGTGAGCCTGCAGCGCGAGTTTTTCGTGGAAGGCGACGAAACCAAGCTGCGTCCGATGATTTTGAAGGACATCGCCCAGCAGATCGGAATGGATATTAGCACGGTGAGCCGGGTGGCCAACTCCAAGTCGGTGCAGACGGAGTTTGGCATTTATCCCCTGAAATACTTCTTTTCGGAGGGTATTGCCACCGATTCGGGGGAGGACGTGTCGAGCCGCGAAGTGAAGAGCATTCTGAAGGACTTGATCGACAAAGAGAACAAGTCGCACCCGCTGGCCGACGACAAGCTGGAGAAGATGCTGAACGCCAGGGGCTACAACATTGCCCGGCGCACGGTGGCCAAGTACCGCGAGCAGCTGAACATTCCGGTGGCGCGGCTGCGGAAAGAGCTGTAGCGAATAACCCCAGGGGGCCTTATATTTACGGTGGTTTTTTGGACTTTCCCGCTAAAAACCGCCCCCTATGGTTGCTCCTCTACCCTGCCTTACCAACGAGATTGACGCCCCCGCCACCGTGGCCGAGCTGCGGGCGATGCTGGCCGCCGAGCGGGCCGGCCGCGCCCGGGCCGAAGCCGAAGTGGACCACCTGCGCCTGACGGCCCACCTGGCCGAGCGCAGCCCCAACCCGCTGGTGCGCCTGGGCCGGGCGGGGCAGTTGCAGTACGCCAACGCGGCTGCGTTTCGGGTGCCGGAGCTGGTGGGGCTGCCCGACACGCCCGTGCGGCAGTGGCTGGCCGCGGCGGCCGATGCGGCGCGGCGCACGGGCGCGGCGGTGCAGCGCGAGCTGGCCGTGGCCGGGCACACCTTTCTGGTGTGCGCGGTGCCGGTGCCGGACGAGGACCACACGTTGTTTTACCTCACCGACGTGACGAAGCTGCGCGCGGCCGAGGCCGAGGTGCACGAGCAGCAAACCTTCTACGAAACCGTGCTTAAGTACATGCCGGCCGCCGTGGCGGTGCTCGACGCCGAGCAGCGCCAACGCTACCGCAACCCCGCCGCCCGCAAGTACGCCCGCCGCCCGCTGCCCAGCCTGGGCCAAACCTTTGCGGAGTACTGCGAGGCGCACGGCATGCCCCCGGCCCTGGGCGAACGCCGCAAGCGCCTGTTTCGTCGGGCCGTGGCGCAGAAAACGGCCGTCGATTGGGCCGAGGAGTGGCCGGCTTCCGGCGACCAGCCGCCGGTGCACTGGCTGCGGTCGTACCAACCCGTGTTTCACGCCGATGGCACGCTGCGCCTGGTCATCAGCTACGGCCTGGACGTGACCACCCAGCGCGGGGCCGAAGCCAAGGCCCGCGCCAGCGAGGCGGTGGTGCTGGCCCAGCGCGAGTTCATGGCGCAGGTACTCGACCTCAACCCCAACCTGATTTACGTGCGCAAGCCGCACGCCGAGGTAGTGTTTCAGAACCGGGCCATGACGGAGCTGCGCCAGCTGGTGCGCCAGCTGGCCGGCACGGCCACGGCCACGGAGGGCGTGCTGCCGCAGGAGCGAAGCTCGTTCGAAAGCTCCGACACAGAGGTGGTGGTGCTGGGCCGCGCACTGGTGGTGGAAGACCACCTGACGCTGCCCAACGGCGAGGTGCGCTGGTACCAATCGATGAAGTGCCCCTTGGTGCAGCCCGACGGCACGGCGCACGTGCTGTGCGTGAGCACCGACATTACCACCCTCAAGGCGGCGCAACTGGCGGCCGAGGCAGCCGCCACGGCCCGCGAAAATTTTCTGGCCAACATGAGCCACGAAATCCGCACGCCGCTGCACGGGGTGCTGGGCATGGCGTCGCTGCTGGCCAAAACCTCGCTCGACGCCGAACAGCAGCGCTTCCTGGGCACCATCCAGCACACGGGCCAGCACCTGCTGACGGTGGTGAACGACGTGCTCGACATGGCCAAGATTACGTCGGGGCAGCTGGAGCTGGAACAACGGGCGTTCAACCTCTGCGACAGCATGTGGGCCGCCGCACAGCCCCTGGCCGCGCTGGCCCAGCAGAAGGGCATCCGGGTGATCGGCACCCGGCTAAGCGAGTCGTGCCGGCACCCGTGGGTGGTGGGCGACTCCTACCGGCTCAACCAGATCCTGCTCAACCTGCTCTCCAACGCCATCAAGTTCACCCCGGCGGGGGGCACCATCTCGGTGGGGGGCTACTTCGTGGCGGACACCGAAACCACCACCACCACCGAGTTCCGGGTGGCGGACACGGGCATCGGCATTGCCGCCGACAAGCTGGAGGCCATTTTTCAGGAATTTACCCAGGCTTACGCCGACACGGCCCGGCAGTTTGGGGGCACGGGGCTGGGCCTGAGCATCAGCCGGGCCCTGGTGCGGCAGATGGGCGGCAACCTGCGCGTGGAAAGCAAGGTGGGCCTGGGCAGCTCGTTTGCCTTTTCCATTACTTTGCCCAAAGCCAGCGCAGCGCAGCAGACGGCGGCCCAGGCCCCGCCGCCCCCCGCCCCCGACCACCGGGCCGTGCGGGGCCGCCGGGTGCTGCTGGCCGAAGACAATTCCGTGAGCGCCGAAGTGGCCCAGCTGCTGCTGGCCGCCCACGGCGTGCGCGTCGACGTGGCCGGTAATGGGGCGGCGGCGCTGGACTTGTTCGCAGCCAACACCTACGACGCCGTGCTGATGGACATCCAAATGCCGGGCATGAACGGCTTGGAAACCACCGCCCGCCTGCGCGCCCACCCCGACCCGGCGCGGGCCGCCACGCCCATCCTGGCCCTGACGGCCAACGCCTTCCGGACCGATGCCGACAAGTACCGCGCCGCCGGCCTCAACGACACGCTGGCCAAGCCCTACGCCGAGGCCGAGCTGCTGGCCAAGCTCGCCGCCCTGCTCGGCGAGCCTTTGACTGGCCCGGACGGCCCGGCGGAACCGGCCCCGGCGGCCCCCGCCCCGCCCCCGCCCTTCGACCTGGCCCGGCTGCGCGAAACGGCGCGCGGCAACCTGGCGTTCGTCAACCGGGTGCTGGAAGCCTTCCACGGCAACATGCCCGGGGCCCTGGCCGAGCTGCGCACCGCCCAGGCCGCCACCGACCTGCCCGCCCTGGCGGCCCTGGCGCACCGCCTGCGCCCGTCGCTCCAGCTGCTGGGCGCGGCATCGCTCGAAGCCCACCTGGCCGCTTTGGAAGCCCCCGGCGTGACCTCTGTGGCGGCGCACCGGGCGGCCAGGGCCCTCGGCCGGGGCCTAGGGGCCCTGCGCAAGCAGCTGCCGCGGTCCGTGCCGGCTTAGCGCTGGCAACCGTTCTTTGCCCGCTATGCTGCACCTTATTTCGCGCTACGTGCTGGCGGCCACCTTCGCGGGGGCCGGCCTGCTGCACTTTCTGAAACCAGAAATTTACCTGCGCATCGTGCCGCCCGCGCTGCCTGCCCCGCTGGCGCTGGTGTACGTGAGCGGCTTTTTTGAGGTGGCGGGGGCCCTGGGGCTGCTGTTTGGCCCCACCCGCTGGTGGGCCGCGCTGGGCCTGGTGGTGCTGCTGGCCGCCGTGTTTCCGGCCAACGTGTACATGGCGCAGATTGCCGGCCAGCTGCGCTTCCCGGCCTGGGCCGCCTGGGGCCGCCTGCCCCTGCAAGCCTTGCTGATGTGGTGGGTGTGGACGGCGCGGCGCTAGCCGCGCCCGGCCTCATCCGCGCGTTTCCGGGTCCGGGCCGCGGGTCAGCACCGTTTGCAGGCAGCCCACGTTGGCGATGACCAGCACCGTGGTGAAGTACGCCACGGCCATTTCGCCCACGGCGCAGACCCGCGCAGCGGTCGTGACCGGGTGCACCTCGCCCACGCCCGCCGTGGCAAATTTCTTCAGGCTGAAGCACAAAAACCCCAGCATTTCCTCCCAGGGCCCCGGCTGGCCAACAGGCCTTTGGAAAGAAGTCGGGTCGATTTGGTAGAGGCAACAATCATCGACGGCGAACGAGAGCAACGCCTGCCCAAAAACGGGTTACGCCCAGCGCAGATCCAGCAGGCGCAGCTGCACGTGGCGGCTGCCGCGGTACTCGTTCATTTCCAGGGTGTAGCACACGTCAAAAGGCTGGCCTTCGTGGATGCGGGCCAGGTAGCCGGCCAGGCCAAAGCCGATGGCTTCGACGGCGGGGCCGGGGCCGTCGGCGGCCACGAGCCGGATTTTGAGGTGGCCGTTGCCGACCTCGCGGGCGCTGCCGGGCACGGCCACCAGGCGTTCCGAAGCAAACACCGGGTTGGGGTTGCCGGGCCCGAAAGGCTCCAGGGGCCGTAACTCCTGCAAAAAGCCGTCGGTGATGCGGGCCAGCGGCAGCAGGGCATCGATTTCGACGGGCCGCACCAGGTGGGCCGTGGCCTGGGTGCGGGCCACGATGGCCTCGAACTGGGCCTGAAACGCGGGCACGTTTTCGACCTTCAGCGTGAGGCCGGCGGCGGCGCGGTGGCCCCCGAACTGCTCCAGCAGCGGGGCGCACAGCTCCAGGGCCTCGTGGATGTCGAAGCCGGCCACCGAGCGGGCCGAGCCGGTGGCCTTGCCGTCGCGCTGGGTGAGGATGACCGTGGGCCGGTAATACTGGTCGAGGCAGCGCGAGGCCACGATGCCCAGCACGCCCTGGTGCCAGTGGGCCTGGTAGAGCACCGTGGCGTGGGCCGCTTGCAGGGCCGGGCTGTCGGCAATCAGGGCCAGGGCCTCCTGGGTGGTGGCCTGGTCGGAGCCGCGGCGCTCCTGGTTCATGCGGTCCACGACTTCGGCGGTGTGGCGGGCCTCCTGCTGGTCGGGGGCCAGCAGCATGGCCACGGCGCGGCGGGCGTCGCCCATGCGGCCGGCGGCGTTGATGCGCGGGGCGAAGCCGAAAATCAGGCTGCTGAGCGTGAGGGGCCCCTCGCGCAGGGTGGCCAGCTCGCGCAGGGCGGCCAGGCCGGGCCGCAGCAAGTGGGCGTCTTCGTTGAAGCGGCGCAGGCCGTGGGCGGCCAGCACGCGGTTTTCGCCGGTCACGGGCACCACGTCGGCGGCAATGCTCACCGTCACCAGGTCCAGCAGGTCGTAGAGGAAGGCTTCGTCGCGGCCCAGGCGCTGGCCCAGGCCCTGCATCAGCTTGAAGCCCACGCCGCAGCCCGACAAGTCGGGGTACGGGTACCGGCAGTCGGCGCGCTTGGGGTCGAGCACGGCCACGGCGGCGGGCAGGGTTTCGCCGGGCAGGTGGTGGTCGCAGATGACGAAGTCGACGCCCTGCCCGGCGGCGTAGGCCACCGGCTCCAGGGCCTTGATGCCGCAGTCGAGGGCCACGATCAGGGCGAAGCCCTCGGCCACGGCCACGTCCACGGCGTGGTGGCTGATGCCGTAGCCCTCGGTGTAGCGGTCGGGGATATAGTCGCGCAGGCGCCCGGCCCCGAAGAGCGGCGTGAGGTAGCTGATGACCAGCGCCACCGACGTGATGCCGTCCACGTCGTAATCGCCCAGCACGAGCACTTTCTCACCCGTTTCCAGGGCCCGCACGAGGCGGTCCACGGCGCGGTCCATGTCGCGCAGCAGAAACGGGTCGGGCAGCTGCCGCAGGTCGGAGTAGATGAAGGCCGCCGCCGCCTCGGGGGTGTCGAGGCCGCGCTGCACCAGCATCGCGCCTACTTCGGGGCCCACGGGCAGGGCCTCGGTGATGGCCAGGACCCGCGCCGGATCGGGGGCCGGGGCAAAATTCCAGCTTTTGGCAGCGGGTAGTGGCATTGGGCAGATTACGCGGAAAGGCTATCGCGCAAAAGTACGCCCAAACCCGGCCTGGGATGCGCGCCTACCTTTACCGGCCCCCGCGCCCGCCCCTTTTGCCCCATGCCCAAGCTCCGCGATTTCTACCGCCGCTACCGTCAATACATTCTTTCCGACGGCCTGATGTACCTGGTTTTCATCGTGTTTCTGGCGTTTTTGTTCGTCTTCTTCCGGTAACGTATGCCGGCGGCAGTAGTGGCTGCCTACCGGAACGGCCCGGGCGGCCGGCTTTTTCACCGGCCGCCCGGTAATCGCCGGGGCCCTCAGCTACGGTTAGGCCACGGTTCAACGATTAGCGGGCGGCCGGCAAAAAAGCCGACCGCCCGCCGCCCGGGGCCCTACTGCACGCTGTCGCCGCGCAGCTTGCGGAAGCGCTTGCGGGCCTCGGCCACGTAGATGCTGCCGGGGTACTTGGTGAGCACCTGCTCGTAAAGGGCCTGGGCCCGGGGCTTGTCTTTGAGGTCTTCTTCCTGGATGCGGGCGAGCAGGAACAGGGCGTCGTCGCTGAGCACGCCGTTGGCGGGGCCGGCCAGCAAGTGCCCGAGGGTGGCCACGGCGGCCGGGAAATCGCCCATCCGCTGCTGGAGCTGGGCCTTGAGGTAGGTGGCGTTGTCGGTCAGCGAGTGGCCGGGGTACTTGGCCAGCAAGGCGTCGAGGCCGGCCACGGCGGCGGGCAGCTTGTTCTGAAACACGAGCTGCTCGGCGGCGGCGTAGTCCTTCAGGGCCCGGCCCAGGGTGTCTTCCACGGTGTTGGTGGCGATGAGCAGCGAGAGCTGCATGGCGTCGTTGGCAATTTCGCGGGTCGTGGCTTCCTTCAGGATGTCGAGGTGGCTTTGGGCGAGCTTAAAATCGCCGGCGAAGTAGCTCAGGCGGGCGTTGCGCAGCTTGGCTTCGTAGCCCAGCGGGGCTTCCTTCTCCGCTTTTTCCACCTGCGAATAGAGCAGCGTGGCTTCCCAGGGCTCGCCGCGCAGCAGGTACAAGTCGCCGAGGGCCAGCTTGGCGTCGTCGACCAGTCCGGCGGGGGCCGTGGGCTGGTCGACGACGGCTTGCAGCAAGCCCATGGCCCGGGCGCGGTCGCCGAGCTGGAAGGCGTAGAGGTCGGCCAGGCGGCGGCGCACCGGGGCCGCTTCGGGGGCCCGGCCCAGCTCGGCCAGCAGCTGCTCGTACTCGGCGGCCAGGGCCCGCACCTGGGCGGGGTCGACGGGGTAGGTGCCGCGCACCTGGTCCTCGCGGGCGGCCAGGCGGCGCTGGCGGGCGGCGTTGTAGAGGGGGCCGTCGCGGTACTCTTTCAGCACGTAGTCGTAGCCGGCGAGGGCGCTTTCGTAGTCCTTGTTTTGTTGGGCGATGGCGGCCACTTCCAGCACCCGGCTGCCCTGGGTGCGCCCGCGCCGGTCGAGGGCGCGGGCCTGCACGAGGGCCCCGGCGAAGTCGTGGCGCTGCACCTGCAGCCACAGCAGCAGCTCGGCGTAGGCGGCCTGCTCGGGGTGCTGCTGGGCGGCGCTCACCAGCTGCTTTTCGAGGGCGTCGAAGTCCTTTTCCTCCTTTAACGCGTTTTGGAGCATGTTGCGCACGTAGGGCAGCTGCTGCGCGTCCTGCTCAATAAGGCGCAGGGTTTCGGCCAGCAGGCGGTCCTGCTGCTGGGTTTGGGTGTAGAGCTGGATGAGCTGGGGGCCGTACTCGGTTTCGTTGCGGGCCAGGGCGCGGCCGCGCAGGTAGGCTTTTTCGGCCCAGGCCGGCAAATTGCGCCGCCCAAACTCGGCCGCCGCCGGCCCCACCTGCTCCGGGGCAAGTTGGTTGACTACCCGCTGCCACTGCTTCTCGGCCCCGGCAGCGTCGCCGGCGGCTTGCAAGGCCCCGCCCAGGGCCACGCCGTAGGCAGCGTCGGCGGGGTGCAGCTTGATGGCTTTTTTGGCCAGCTTCTCGGCGTCTTTGTAGCGCTTGAGGTCGGTGAGGGCCTGCAAGTACACCGGGAATAGCTCGGGGCCCGTTTGTTGCTCGGGGGGCAGGCGCTCGAGCAGGAACACGGCTTTCTCGGGCTCGCCGCGCCGGGCGTAGTCGCGGGCCAGGGCGGTGCCGTCGGCGGGGCCCCAGCCCTTGGGGCCCTGGGCGCGGGCGGGGCCGGCGAGCAGCAAAGCGGTGCTCAGCAGCAGAAGGGATGGGCGCATAGCGGACATACGGATGGGTGTGGGCCTAACGCCCGCTTTTGCCCGGTTCGTTCAACGGCCGCCGCGGCGCCGGGCCCGGGGTGGCCCGCCGCGCCGGCAGCCGCTAAAGTTAGCGCGTTTTGGGGCCGGGGCCCCGGCGTTCCGCCCACAAAAAAAGGGCCGCACCCGAGGCGCGGCCCTTTCACGGTCTAATTCCGGACGGCTTAGAAGAACTTGGCCCGGTTGTCTTTCACGTTGGCGTGGGCCTTGATGGCTTCGTAGATCAGGCCGTCCTGGCGCTGCTGCCGCTGCTGGGCCAGCTGCTGGCGCACGGCCTTGAGGTCGGCGGCGGCGGGGGCCGGCGTCACGCTCACCGGCTCCACCAGCAGCACGCCCTGTTCGCCCTGCAAGGGGGCCGAGTGCTGGCCCGGCTTCAGGCCGAAGGCGGTGCCCACGGCCAGCGGCTCGAAGCCCACGTTAGGCAGCGTGCCCTGGCCCAGGGCCACGCCGTCGGCGGTGCCCACTTGGGCGGTGGCCCCGTAGGCGGTGGCCAGCTGCTCTAGGGGGCCGGTTTTGCCCAGCTTGCCCATGATTTGCTGGGCCTTGAGCTCGTTGCGCACCAGGGCCGAGAGCTGGGGCTTGAGGCCGGCCACGGTGGCCGCGCCCTTGGCCTGGGTGCCGGTGAGTGCAGCCAGCACGTACTGATCGCCGATCTCGTACACTTCCGACAAGTCGCCGATCTTGGTTTCGCCGTTGGGGCCGTTGCCGTAGGCCCAGCGCACCAGCTCGCGGGCGTTCTGCAGGTTGTTCACATTGCGGGCGCTGCGGTCGAGGTTCGGAGCCTGCTGCTTTTGCAGGGTTTTGTCCTTGGCCGTGAGCTGGCGGAAGCTGGCCAGGTCGGTGGCCTGGCCCTTGAGCTGCTGGGCCTTGGCGTAGGCGGCTTCGCGGGTGGCGTCGCTCGGCACGATGGCCTTTTTCACCTCGGCCACCTGGTAGGTTTGCTTGGTTTGAGCGGCCGTTACTTTGATGACGTGGTAGCCGAACGAGGTTTCGACCGGGGCGGGCAGCAAGCCCACGCCGGGGGCCCCGAAGATGGCTTTTTCAAACTCGGGCACCATGCGGCCCTTCGTGAACCAGCCCAGGTCGCCGCCCTGCTCCTTGGTGCCGTCGGTGCCGAACTGCCGGGCCAGGGCCGCGAAATCGGCCCCGCCCTTGATTTTGTTGATCAAATCCTGGGCCTTGGCTTTGGCCACGGCCTTGGCCTGGGGCGTGTTGGCTTCGGCCTTGATGAGGATGTGGCTGGCGCGGGCGGCGGGCTGGGGGCCCTCCTTCTGGCCGGTCACTTTGTAGAGCGAGTAGGTGCCGTTTTCGGCGTAGGGGCCGTACACTTTGCCCACCGCCAGCGGCAGCTGCTTGCGCAGCTGGTCGGGCAGGTCGGCGGGGCTGCGGAAAGCCTTGTTGTAGGGCTGATCGGAGTTCAGCTTCACGAACAGCGAGTCGGCCGGGGCCGTGGCAAACTGCGTGGCCAGCGTGCCAATGGTGCTGCGCACGGCGGCGCTGTCCTCCTTCGAGGCCACCACCGGCACCGTGATGTACTCCACCGAGCGGCCGTCTTCCACCTTGTACTGGCCCTTGTGCTTGTCGAGGTAAGCCTGGAGCTGGTCGTTGCTCACCTTCACCGCCGAGTCGGAGATGCTGGCGTAGGGCACGAACAGGTACTTCACCGTGGCCTTGGTGTTCTGGTTGTTGTTGAAGCGCTGGGCTTCGGCCGTGGTCACGTACACCGAGTTTTTCAGCAGGGCGTTGTACTTGTTGGCCAGGCGGTCGGCGGGCAGGTTGGCCTCGAAGTTGCGCCAGGCGGCCTGGCTTTCGGGGGGCAGCTTGTCGAGGTTTTTGAGGTATTCAATCAACCGGGTTTTGTCGAACTGGCCGGTTTTCTGGTCCGAAAACGCCTGCTTGATGCCGGGGCTGATGTTGTCGCCCTGCACCATGTCCACGAGCTCGTCGTCGCTCACGGCCAGGCCCAGCTTGTCCCATTCGGGCTGGAACGCCAGGCGGTAGATGGTCTGGTTCCAGGCCTGGTCGCGCAGGTAGCCGAGGGCCTGCTCGTCGGGCGGGCGCTGCTGCTGGGCGGTGAACTGCTGCTTGGCCTGCTCCAGCGAAGCGTTGTAGTCGGCCAGCTCCACTTTCTGCCCGGCCACTTCGCCCACCACGTTCTCGTTGCGGCCGAAGAGGCGGTTCTTGCCGCCCACCAGGTCGCCGCCCACGATGAAGAGCAGCATGCCGATGGCCACCGTGCCCACGGCCCAGCCCGATTTTTCCCGTATCGTGTTGATTAACGCCATGTACTTGTCGAAAGAAAACTAAATAGTTAAGGTCAAAAGAGGCGCAAAATAACCAGAAATCCCCGGCTTATCCTAGCCGTTGCTCAGCGGCGCCGGGGCCCTGGCTTGCCGCCCTTGCCCGGCTGGCCGGTTTTGGGCTTGGCTTTGGCGGCCTTGGCTTGCTGCTCGGCCACCTTGGCGGCCACGCTTTCCTGCTGCCGCCAGTAGATGAGGGGCATCCAGCACGCCGTGGCCACCATGAAAATCCAGTAGTTGCGGCCCAGGTCGTTGAACACAATGGTTTGGTAGATGCCGATGATCATGGCCGTCACGCCGACGGCGAAGAACACGGTGCGCAGCAGGGACTTGTCGAATTTCATGGGCCGGGAAAGAAGAAGTTGGGCCGCCGCTCAGGGGGCCCCCGCCTGGTCGACGGCGAACACGCCCTCGGGGTGGGTGATGCGGTAGGAGGAGAAGTTCTGGTTGGCCGTCAGGCCCGTGCCGGTGAGGCGCTCGGTGGGCGTGAGCACCTTCACGAACATTTGCGGCGTGGTGTAGATCAGCTGCTTGCCGCGGTCAAAGAACAGCTCTTCGGTGAACAGCTTTTGTTGCTCGGGCACGTTGGCCACCACCACGCTGCCGCGCATGGTGAACACGTTTTTGTTTTGTTCGTACTTGCCGTAGCGCGCCGTCAGGGTGTTGATCACCGTCTTGCTGTCCTTGTCGAAAAACGTGACCGACAAGCCTTTGGTGTACACCACGTCGTTGTTTTCGTAGCGCTGCTCGAGCGGGGCCGTGAGCCGCATCTTCAGCTTGGCCGAGTCGCTGAACAGCTCCAGCACGTTGGTCGTCTCCATCACGGGGCCCTTGTAGACGAGCGAGGGGCCGATGGTTTTTTTTTCGTCGCAGCCCAGCAGCGCCAGCGCCAGCAGCCCGCCCGCCAGCCGCCGCCCGCCCCTGCCCTGCCCGAATGCGCGCACTTCGCTCACTGCCTGGGGCCGGGCTATTGCAGCCGGCGCTTGATGAACCAGCGGTTGTTCAGCGTCACGCCGAACGTCATCTTCACGTAGTTTTCCTGCACGTTGCTGGCCCCGTTGCCGGCCTGGACCAGGTTGGTGTTGCCGCGCATTCCGTAGGTGAAAGCCAGGCTGAAGGTGGTGGCTTCGAGGGGCGTGGCCGTGGGCAGCGGGAAGCCGAAGCCCCAGCTCACGGAGCGGTCGTAGAGCGTCTGGCCGCCGGGCTGGTAAGGCATTTGGGCCACGTTCAGGCCGAGGCGGTAGTTCACGCGCTCAAAGTAGTGCTCCACCGAGCCCGGGTCGGGGGTGTATTCGCCGCCCAGCCCGACGCGCACGGTGTTGCGCAGGGGCGTGTCGACGGCCCCGAAGCTCGAAAACTTCGACCACTGCTGCTGCGACACGTCGAGGCTGGCGCTCCAGTTTTTATCGTTGTCGACGCTGATGCCGCCCTGGACCAGGGCGGGCACCACCACGGTGCCCTTGTTGTCTTCAATTTGGATGGCCGGGCTCACGAGGGCCCCGTTCGCGTCCTGCCGCTCCTGGGTGCCGATGCGGCGGGCCCCCAGGTTGCCCTGGAAGGTGTACACGCCGGCCAGGTTCAGGCGCAGGTCTTTGCCCACTTTGTGGCGGTAGTGCAGCGCGGCGCGGAAATCGAAATCGGAATAGTGCAGGTGGCGGCGGTCCACGGTTTGCTCGCTCATGGAGCCGTCGGCCAGCCGAATGGTGGTGCCGGTCGTCTCGTCCACCGTTCCAAACACGTAGGCCGCCGTGAAGCCCAGGTTCAGGTCGCGGGCCACGTGCACGCCCTGGGCCAGGTAAGCCCGCGACACGCCGCCCGTGCCCTGGCGCTGCTTCAGCACAAAGTCGTTGGGGGCCCCTTCTACGGTGCTCAGCGCGTTGGTTTCGTAGTTCACGGCGCTCAGCGGCCGCAAGCCCACCGAGGCCGCCCAACGGCGTGCCAGCGGCACGGCCAAGGAAAAGTAGCCCAGGGTGGCGCTGCCGGTGTGGGACGAAGCGCTGGCATTTTTCACCGTTTTGTATTGCCCGTCCAAGCCGGCCTCGAACGTGGTGCGGGCCGTGTAGTACAGCAGCGCGGGGTTCAGGTCGTTCACGTTCACGGCGTTGGGCGCCGCCAAGCCCACGCCGCCCATGCCCATCTGGCGCACGCCGCCGGTGTTGGGGTAATATTCGCCGATGCCCAGGCGCGAGTAGGGCGAGTTGCCCAGGCCCTGGGCCTGCGCGCTGCCCGCGGCCAGCGCCACCGCCCCGGCCAGCACCAGGCGGCCCACGTTCTTATCGTTCAACTTCAACATTATAGGCTAAAATCCGGTAAAGTCCGAGCAGCACCAGTTCGGGCACGGCAAAGATAGGGCCTGCCAGCCGGGCGGCCAGCAGCGGGGCGTCGCCGCCGGTCAGCACCACGCCCAGGCTGGGGTAGTGTTGCCGGTAGGCGGCCACCAGGCCGTTGGCTTCGGCGGCGGCGCCGTTCACCACGCCGCTGAGCAGGGCCCCCGCAGTAGAGTCGCCCACCAGCGGAACCGTTGCATCGGGGGCGGGCAGCGGCAGCAGCGGCAGGCGGCCCGTGAACTCGTGCAGGGCCCGCAGCCGCATGGCCAGCCCCGGCCCGATGCTGCCGCCGCGGTAAGTGCCGTCGGCCGTCACCAGGTCGCACTTCAGGGCCGTGCCGGCGTCGAGCACCAGCGTGTCGCGGCCCGGCCGCAGGGCGGCCGCGCCCACGGCCCCGGCCAGGCGGTCGGCGCCCAGGGTGCGGGGCGTGGCGTAGGCGTTGCGCAGCGGCACGGGCGTCGTGCCCGGCTCGAAGGCCAGCACGCGCCCCGGCACGTGGCCCCGCAGCCGCTGGGCCCACCGGGCGGCGTCTTCGGCCACCGAGGCAATGAGCACGTGCTCGGGCTGCCAGCGGGCCACGAGGGCCCCCACTCCGGCGGGCGTGAGGGCCCCGGCCGTCTCGCGCAGCGCCGCGCCGGCAAAGCAGCCGGCTTTTGCGGCCGTGTTGCCGATGTCGAGGACCAGGGTGTGCATGGGCCGAGTCGCTGGCTTACTAAACGGCCATGGGACGAATTGTTGAGGATTTTACCACCAACAATTCGTCCCATGGCTATTCAATAACCATTCTCTACATGAAGTACTTCAGCCGAATCACTTCCTGCTCGTTCAGGAAGCGCCACTTGCCGCGGGGCAGGTCTTTTTTGGTGAGGCCGGCGTACTGCACGCGGTCCAGGGCCACCACTTCGTAGCCCAGGTGCTCGAAGATGCGGCGCACGATGCGGTTGCGCCCGATGTGGATTTCGATGCCCACGAAGTGCGCGTTGCCCGCCACCACGGCCACGTCGTCCACCTCGGCCTTGCCGTCTTCCAGCTCAATGCCTTCGGCGATTTTGCGCAGGTCGTCTTCGGTCAGGGGCGTGCTCAGCTCGACCTGGTAGATTTTCTTGTTTTTGTGCGACGGGTGCGAGAGGCGCTGGGCCACCTCGCCGTCGTTGGTGAAGAGCAGCAGGCCCGTGGTGTTGCGGTCGAGGCGGCCCACCGGGAAGATGCGTTCCTTGGAGGCGCTGGCCACCAGGTCCATCACCGTGCGACGGCCCTCGGGGTCTTCGGTGGTGGTGATGAAGTCCTTGGGCTTGTTGAGCAGCACGTACACCGATTTCTCGCGGTTGAGGTTGGTTTTGCCGTACTGCACCGTGTCGGTGGGCTGCACTTTGTAGCCCATCTCGGTCACCACCTCGCCGTTGACGCGGATTTCACCGGCCGCAATCAGCGCGTCGGCCTCGCGGCGCGAGCACACGCCGGCGTTGGCGATGTAGCGGTTCAGGCGCAGCTCGTCGGTGCCGAAGTCCTGGTTTTCTTGGTCGCGGCGGCGCTTGTTGCCCCGGTCTTTGTCGGCTTCGTAGTGCTTGAGGTTTTTGTAGTCGGGGGCCTCGCCGGGGCGCTCGCCGTAGCGGGGCTTGTCGGCGCGGTTGTTCTGGCCGGCCCCGGCGGTGCCGTAGCCGGTGCCCGAGCGGCGCACGCTGCGCTCCTGGGCTTTCAACTCCTCGCGGCGCTGGGCAAACTTGCCCAAGGCGGGCCGGCCATCGGCCTCGGGCCGGTCGTCGGGCCGCGTTGCGTCGCGGTCGCCAAAGCCGCGCTTCTCGAAGCCGCCCGGCCGCTCGCCGTAGCTGCGCGGGGCGGTGCTGGGGGCCCCGTCGCGACGGCCAAAGGCCCCCGGCGTGAATTTGCGCTCGAACTCGCCGCCGCGCGGCCCGCCAAAGCCCCGGTCGCGACCGCCTTCGCGGTCGCCGCGCTCCTCGCGGGGCTGCGGCGGCGTGGCGTCAAACGGCCGCGCCGCCCGGATGGGCCGGCTGGGCCCGCGCTCGTCGGACCGGCTCCCACCGTCCTCGCGGGGCGTGCTGCGGCCGAAGCCCGGAGCGCCCACGCTGGCGGAGCCTTCGTTGGATTCGAATGGGCTTTGCTTCTGAAACTTGCGGTTGCGCTCGCCGGGCGTGCCGCGGGGCACGGCGGGGCGGCCTTCCTGGCGGTAGGGCTGGCCGCTCCAGTTTTCGCGGGGCTGGTAGGGCCGGGCGGGGCGCTCGTCGGCCCCGCCGCTGCTCCGGCCAAAGCCTTCGCGGGCGGGCCGCTCGGTGCCGCGGTCGGTGCGGCCGTAGCTGGTGCCGGTGCGCTGCTCCTTGGCCGCGTCGGACCGCTCGTCGCGCCGCGCCCCGAACGACGAGCCGCCGCCCTGGCCGTAAGGCCGCCGCTCCGCGTCGCCGCTGAAGCGCTTGCCGCCCCCGCCAAACGACGGGCGGCCGGCCGAATACCCGCTGCCGCCCTGCTCGCGGCTGCCGCCACCCGGGCGGTCGCCAAAGCTAGGGCGCCGCTCGCCGCCCGGCCGGTCGCCGAAGCTGGGGCGCCGCTCGCCGCCCGGCCGATCGCCGGCCGGCCGGTCGCCGAAGCTGGGGCGCCGATCGCCGGCCGGCCGGTCGCCGGAAAATGAGCGCCGCTCCCCGCCTGGGCGGTCGCCGGAGCCGGAGCGCCGGTCACCGCCCGGGGAAGTGGGGCGGCCGAAGCCGCCGGGAGCGCCGCCGCGGCGGTCGTTCTTGTCTTTCGAAAAATGTTGCTTGCCCATAGGGAACAATAGCTGAGTGCCGTATCGCTACGGTACGAGTGGTGAAGTATGTGTTAAATAAAAAAGCAGTCGGCACTGAATAGCCGGCGGTCAGGGGCGTTGCCCGGTCGGCGCAGGCCAACCGTTCTGATTACCGAATTATTCAGTGCCGACCACCGCAGGCAGCGTCGCTTAGTCGCGGCGCGCCATTTTGGCTTCGATGGAGTGCTGGGTGTGGGGCACGGCCCGCAGGCGGTCTTTGGGGATGAGCTTGCCCGTGCCGATGCACACGCCGTAGGTGCCGTTTTTGATGCGCACCTGGGCGTTTTCCAACTGCTGAATGAACTTCATCTGGCGCGAGGCCAGCTGGTTCATGCTTTCCTTCTCGGCGGTGTCGGCGCCGTCTTCCAGCACCTTGGCCGACGAAGCGGTCGTGTCGGTGCCCGAATCGTTGCGCCGGGTCAGCGTTTCCTTGATGAAGGACAGCTCGCGCCGGGCGGCCATCAGCTTTTCCTGAATAATCTGGTCAAATTCGCTCAGGTCTTCCCGCGAGTAGCGGACGTTTTCGTCGGACATGGTAGAGAAAAGGAAATAGACAGAATGGTTAAAAGCACAAATAGCGGGTGGGCAGGCAACGGCAACGGCCGGCAAATAGTTTAGTCGGCCCCCGTACGCCGCGGCCCACGGCTGGTTTTCCTGCCCGCTCACGCGGGCCGGTAAAGGTAATAAAAGCCCCGCCGTTTTGCCCATCTACTCAAAAACCCAGCATTTGGATGGCGGCCACGGCCGCTTCCACGCCTTTGTTGCCGTGCTTGCCGCCGGCGCGGTCCTGGGCCTGCTCGAGCGTATTGGTGGTTACGAGGCCGAAAATCACCGGCTTGTTGTACTTGAGCCCCACGTTGGTGAGGCCCTGGGCCACGGCGTGGCAGATGTAGTCGTCGTGCTTGGTTTCGCCCTTGATCACCACGCCCAGGCAAATCACGGCGTCCATTTCTTCGTGCTGGGCCAGCAGCTGGGCCCCCAGCGTCAGCTCGAAGCTGCCGGGCACGCTGTTGCGGAAGATGTTTTCGGCCCGGGCCCCGTGCTTGAGCAGCGTGTCGTAGGCCCCGGCGCTGAGCACGTCGGTGATTTCGGTGTTCCATTCGGCCACCACCAGCCCGAAGCGCTTTTCGCTGATGTCGATGAAGGAAGAGGCGTCGTAGGTACTCAGGTGTTGCAGGGCAGTTGCCATAAATTTCTTAATCGCTGATTAACGGTGACTAACCGTGATTTTGCTGATTTTTTACCATTGAAACCGCTTTGGGCTGTTCGGCCTGCTGCCGCGCTCGTTTCGCGCCAACAGCACCGCTTTTATGTAAAAGCGCCTCTTCTTGTCAGAAGAAGCGCTTTTTGAAATCAGCGGCAATCGGCGCGTAATGCGCGGTTTACTTCGCCAGCTTGGCTTTGTATTGCCGCGCTTCCGCTACTTCCTGGGCCGTGGGGTATTCGTTGATGATGCGGTCGTAGGCTTTCAGGGCCCCGTCGTTGTCCTTGGCGATTTCCCGGGCCGTGGCTTCCTTCAGCAGGTAGCTGGGCGAGAAGTACTCGTTGGCGTTGTGGTCGGCGGCTTTGGCGTAGAAGTCGGCGGCTTCCTTGGGCTTGTTCAGCTCGAGCTGCGCGTCGCCCATCAGGGCGTAGGCGCGGGCCTGCACCAGGTAATCGTCGGAGCTGAAGTCTTCGAGGTAATCGAGGGCGTCCTTGTACTTGCCTTCTTTGAGCGAGGCCACGCCGGCGTAGAAGTTGGCCAGGTTGCCGGCCTTGGTGCCGCCGTACTCGTTGACCACAGTGGCCAGGCCGGGGGCCTTGCCGTCGCCTTTTACGGCTTTCCTGAGCGAGTCCGCTTCCCAGGCGTCCACGGCCCGGAACATGGCCGACTGCGCCTTCTGGGTTTGCTGGCCGCGCCACGAATAGTAGCCGAAGCCCCCCACCACGGCCGCCACCACCACGGCCAGGATGCCCAGCAACAGGTTGCGGTGGGTGCGCACGAAATCTTCCGACTCGACCAGGCGGGCGGCCAGGGCGTCGGGGTCTTCCAGCAACGGGTTTTCCGTGGCGTAGTTTTCGCCCGGGGCCAGCGGGTCGGCGGGCACGGCTTGGGGCACTTGCCCCTGGCGGGCCTGCTGGCTCTTGCCAGTAAACGGAATTTTGGACATTATTTTTTGGAAAGCGGAAAGCTGGGGCTGGAAGCCGGGAACCGAAAGATAGCAGCCGGGATTTGCCCGTTTTTGCCGGGGCATTCTTGCGGCTGCTACGGGTTCGCGGCTCCTCGTTCTAGTCGTGGATGTAGGGGTAGTCGGCCTGCACGTACACGTCCTTGAACAGCTCGTCGGGCGTGGGATAGGGCGAAACTTCGGCAAAGTCCACCGCGGCCTGCACCTCGCCTTTGATGCGCTCGTCGATGGCGTTCAGCTCGTCTTCGGTGGCCATGTGGTTTTCCAGAATCGTGTGGCGCACGGCCTCGATGCTGTCGTGGCTGCGCTTCTCTTCCAGCTCTTCTTTGGTGCGGTACTTGGCCGGGTCGCTCATCGAGTGGCCTTTGTAGCGGTAGGTGCGGAACTCGAGGAACGTGGGGCCCTCGCCGGCGCGGGCGCGCTCGGCGGCCCGGGCCACGGCGTGGTGCACGTCTTCCACCTGCATGGCGTTCACCGATTCGGAGGGCATGTTGTAGCTCAGGCCGAGCTTGTAGAGCTCCGTCACGTTGGAGGTGCGCTGCACCGAGGTGCCCATGGCGTAGCCGTTGTTCTCGACCACGAAAATCACCGGCAGCTTCCAGAGCATGGCCATGTTGAAGGCCTCGTGCAGGGCCCCCTGGCGCACGGCGCCGTCGCCCATGTAGCAAATGCAGAGCTTGCCGGTCTGGTTGTACTTCTCGGCGAAGGCAATGCCCGCGCCCATCGGAATCTGGCCGCCCACGATGCCGTGGCCGCCCATGAACCCCACCTTCTTGTCGAACATGTGCATCGAGCCGCCTTTGCCTTTCGAGCAGCCGGTGGCTTTGGCGTACAGCTCGGCCATCACGGCGTTGGGCGAGGTGCCCAGGGCCAGCGGGTGGGCGTGGTCGCGGTAGGCCGTGATGTATTTATCGCCCGGCTCCAGCGCCGACACGGCCCCGGCCACGCACGCCTCCTGCCCGATGTAGAGGTGGCAGAAGCCCTTGATTTTTTGCTGGCCGTAGAGCTGGCCCGCTTTGTCTTCGAACTTGCGCATGAGCTGCATCTGCTCGTACCAGCGCAGGTAGGTTTCCTTCGGGAAAACCGCCTCGGCCACGGCTTGCGCCTCGGGCTCGGGGCCGCCGTCGGCGTCCACGGGCCGGTCGGGGCCCGGCGCGGCCGCGTCGGGCTGCGGCGCGGTTTCCACGTCTTGGGTCGCGTCGTTGCCGTTGGCAGCCGGCGCGTTGGGCACAGTTTTGGGGCCCTCTTTTACTTTCGTATCCGCCATGGCACGTATAGATTATTCGCGTTAGGAGGGCGAAATTACGTAAAACTGCCCGTACTACCGACAACCCAATGACCTTAGACTCGTTACAGCTGCTTTTTTTCAAGAACTACGAAGCCGCCGCGCTGCAATTCTCCCCCGGCCTCAACTGCTTTATCGGCGACAACGGCAGCGGCAAAACCAACCTACTCGACGCCATTCATTACCTCTCGCTCACCAAGAGTGCTTTAACCTCAGTCGATGCCAATAGCATCAGGCAAGACGCTGATTTTTTTGTAGTTAAAGGCAGTTTTCGCACCGCCGAAGGGGCCCTGGCCGAAACCATCCAGGTGAGCCTGCGCCTGGGCCAAAAAAAGGTGCTCACCCACGACAAGCAGCCCTACGAGCGCCTGGCCGACCACATCGGCCGCTACCCCGCGGTGCTGGTGTCGCCCTACGACACCGATCTGATCCGCGAAGGCAGCGAAGAGCGGCGCAAGTATTTTGACAGCCTGCTCTCCCAGTTCGACCACGGGTTCCTCGACGTGCTCATCACCTACAACGCCTTACTGCGGCAGCGCAACGCGCTGCTTAAGCAAGCCGCCGACCGCCCCGCCCATGGCTTCGACCGCGACTACCTGCTCGCCCTCGACGACCAGCTGGCCCCGTTGGGCGAGGAGCTTTCGGCGCAGCGCGCCGCTTTCATCGAGCGCTTCACGCCCGTGTTCCAGCGGCACTACCAGCAGCTGGCCGATGGCCGGGAAACGGTTTCTCTTACCTACAAGAGCCAGCTGCTGGCGGAGAACTTTGGCCAGCTTCTGCGCCAGAACGAGCGGCGCGACTTCGCCATGCAGCGCACCACCGCCGGGGCCCACCGCGACGACTTTGTTTTTTTGATGGACGGCTTGCCCGTGAAAAGCTACGCCTCGCAGGGCCAGCAGAAATCCTACGCCATCGCCCTCAAGCTGGCCCAGTTCGAAACCCTCACCCACCGCGCCGGGGCCGGCGACGCGGCCCCGGCCAAGCCCCTGCTCCTGCTCGACGACATTTTCGACCGGCTCGACGAGAAGCGCATCGCCCGCTTGCTGGAGCTGGTGGCCAACGACACCTTCGGCCAGGTTTTCCTCACCGACACCAACCTGGCCCGTACCGACCGGGCCCTGGCCAACGTGCGCGGGGCCATCCGCCGCTTCGAGGTGCGCGGGGGCACCGTGGCGCAACTCTAGCCAGCGGGTGGCCCCGTGGTGGCCTTGGCAACCCCGCCCTTGTTATTGCACCGTGGCGCAACTGTAGCAAGTGGCCGGCCCGCTGCCCGGCCGTACCTTTGCGGGCCCTCTACGTACACCCCCGGGCAGCGGGCTGCGTTGTTTTTTCAACGGCCTCCTGCCCCCGCTCCCGTCGTTTTATCCCGTGAAAAAACCTGGCCCTTCGGCATCCACCCGCCGCAACGACGTCATCGACTTGAAGGGCGGCCTGGAGGCCCTCGTGAAGGCGTACCGCTTGCAAGGCAAGCTCAACGAGGTGACGGTGGTGGCGAGCTGGGAGCGGGTGATGGGCAAGCCGGTTGCCCTCAAAACCAAGGAGGTTTACGTGTACCAAGGCAAGCTGTTTGTGCGCCTAACGTCGGCCCCGCTGAAGCACGAGTTGATGATGGCCAAGACCAAAGTACTCGAACTCATCAACGCCGAAGTGGGCGAAGCCGTGGTCAAGGAAGTCGTCTTCCTGTAGGCCCCCACTTGCATTTTTGAAATTGCTTTTAACAAAAATGTTTCACGTGGAACATTTTTGTTACCTCGGGCCGTACACTTTTAGCAGTAGCTCATTGTAGGCTTCGAGCAAGGCGATGTACTTGGTCTGAAGGGCCAGCAACTGCTTGGACAGGTCATTGTCAAGCGGTTGGGGTGATGTTACACGGTTTGTAACAGGCTGGTGATTTGTAACACGGGCCGGGACACTTACAAATGGAAGCGACGATTGTTGTAACGTCGTAAAGTCGTT
The DNA here is from genome assembly GCA_025353745.1 of Hymenobacter sp. Classification (GTDB taxonomy): domain Bacteria; phylum Bacteroidota; class Bacteroidia; order Cytophagales; family Hymenobacteraceae; genus Hymenobacter. The sequence continues at coordinate 11,630 of JANXOE010000024.1, read as the reverse complement.
TGCAAAATCATGTCCGATTACGTCACCAACCCGCTTTACAAAGTTGTAGTCGATCGTTTCGTCTTTGAATTTCCGGTAGATGGTCGGCCGCGTAATGCCCATTTCCTCCACGATGCGCGTGATGGAAATACCGCTGTTTTTGATGGCTTCCTGCAGGATTTCGCCTTGGTGTGGCATGTGTAGATCAAGCGTTTACGGGCTACACAAAGATGTATCAATTACATCGGCAAAACAAAGTATGCCAGAAATAAATATTACGCAAGATGTGTTACACAAAATACAGTTGCCTGGGAATAACTAGCGTCCGCAATTGTTACACACAACGGGTTTGTAACATTATTACGAATTTCCAGGCGTTTGTAACACTATAGCGGCGTTTCGGCCAGCAGGGCCAGCAATCGGTCGGGGTAATCTGTTGTGATGCCGTCAACGCCTAGTGACAGCAGCCGCTGCATCTCGGCGGGCTCGTTTACAGTCCACGGCACCAGGGCCGTGCCGGGGCACACGCGGCGCAGCTCCGCGACGGCGGCCGGCGTCACGGATTCGTAATTGGGCCCGAAAACATCCGGTTGAAATCCCAGCTCGCCCAGGGCCCCGGGCCAGGGCCGGCCGTCTTCGCTGAGCAGGCACAAGGCGAGGCCGGGCACCGCCAGGGCCCTCGCCAGGCGCAGCACCCGCACATCGAAGCACAGCAAGGTGGTACGGGCAAATACCGCCGCCGCTGCCAGCTCGGCCAGCACCAACGCGAGGAATTGCGCCGGCAACGGGTGGTAGCGGCCGTCGCCCGCGGGGCTGCTTTTTATTTCGACGGAGTAGCGGACGGCCCTGGGCCCGGGGGCGCGGGGCGCGGCCTCGGCGGCGGCCAGCACCTCGCGCAGCAGCGGCTTGGCGGCCGGCACAGGCTGTTGCTCGGGGAAACTTGGCGCGGGCCAGCTCCCGCAATCGCACCGCCGGATGGCGGCGTAGGGCATCTGGTAGAGGTTGTGGCGGCGCTCGTCGGCCGGAGCAATGCGGTGGCCGGCGGCATCGCGGCAGAGGTGCGCGGCCAGCCACGGATCGTGCGACACCACGACTTGCCCGTCGGCCGAGACGACGACGTCCATCTCCAGCACGTCGACGCCCAGCGCCAGCGCGTGCAGGAAGCCCGACAAAGTGTTTTCGGGCCGCAGGCCCCGGCAGCCCCGGTGGCCGTGTACCTGCGGCCGTAGCGGCGAGGAAGAAGAAATAGCCATGCTATTGACAAAAGAAAATCCTTGGATCATGTGATACAAGGGAACGTGGGGGAATGCAGGATTTCGTGGCCGATGCGGGGTAATTTTGAACGGCCGGGGTGGCCGCAACCACGTTCCGGCCGATTACCGCCACCAATCCACTTTTTCCTTTCAAATGAAGAAACTGCTCCTGTTCGTTGTTGTGCTGGCTTTGGCTGCCGGCGCGTATTACTACGTGAAAAGTAAAAAGGACGGCCCCACTGGGGCCCTCGTGCAAGCGGCGGCAGCGGTGCAAAGGCACGACGTGGCCACGTTTGAAAAATTCGTGGACGTAGGCAGCGTCACCTCGCACCTCGTCGACGACGTGGCCAGCCAGGGCGCGACCCTCGCGGGCCTGGTGCCGGGCGGCGGCCTGATGATGGGCGGGGCCCTGCGCTTGCTAAAGCCGACCCTGGCCAACGCGGCCCGCAAAGAGGTGCAGCGCTACGTCGAAACCGGCTCGGTGGAGGCAGCGGCCGAAGCGGCCCCCAAGCACGGCCTGAACCTTTCCATCTTCGGCCTGGCGGGCAAGGTGGTGGGCCCCGACAGCCGGTTCAAGGGCGTCAAGTACGCCACGGAGCAGGGCGAGCAGGCGCTGGTGGGCATGGAGTTCACGCAGCCGCGCTACGACACTACGATGGTGGTGGAAGTGAAGATGCGCCACCGCGGCGACCACTGGCAGCTCACCGAAATAACGAACACCGGGGAGCTGCTGCGCCAAACGTCTCGTCTGGAAAAGCGGCGATTGTTGAAATAGGCCAGCAGCAGCTATGGCTCCGAACATAACAAAAGGCCGGCCCGTCGCGATGACGGGCCGGCCTTTGCATTGGGGCCGAGTGGCGGGTTGGCTTACTTGCCGCGGCCGGCGAAGAGGTAGTAAATAATCAGGCCGCCCAAGGGGAAGAAGAAGATGATGGCGGCCCAAAGAATCTTTTTACCAATGTCCCAGGGCTGACGGAAGACGTCGAGCAGAGCCAGAACGTCGAGGGCCAGCAGGACGTAGCCCCAGATGGCCAGGCTGCCGTTGTTGCTGTAGCGGCTGCAGGAAGTGGCCAGCAACAGCAAGGGCAGCAACAAGGAGGCGAGGGGCAGGCGTTTGGTCAAAGAGGTGAGGGAGCGCATGAGAAGCAAGATTTAAGTGAATTTGCCCCCTTCTACGCACCGTAACGGAATTAGGTATGTAAATACGGGTATTTTTTTATTTAACCATTTGATTGTCAAAATTTTGAATAAATAAATTGTTTTACTTGAATAAAAAACTGGGGCGCGGCTTCGGGCAGCAGCGCCGCCATGAGCACCACCCCAAAGAGGGCCCCGTAGAAGTGAGCGTCGTGGTTGATGTTGTCGCCCCGGCGGCGGCCCTGGTACCACGAATAAGCCAGGTAGAGGACGCCGAACAGGAACGGCTGGATGGGCACCGGGATGGGAAAGATGATGATGCCGCCCCCGCCCGGGGCCACCGGGAACAGCAGGATGCTGGCAAACACCACCGCCGACACCCCGCCCGAAGCCCCCAGGCTGCGGTAGCCGGGGTCGGCGCGGTGGCGCAGGTAGGTGGGCACGTCCGACAGGATGATGCCGCCCAGGTACAGCAGCAGGAACCAGCCCAACCCGGCCCCGGGCCCGAAATTGCCGGTCAGGGCCCCCAGCACCACGGGGCTGAAGGAGTAAAAGGCAAACATGTTGAACAGCAGATGGCCCCAGTCGGCGTGCAAAAAGCCGGAGGTGAGGAAGCGGTACCACTGCCCGCGCCGGGCCATGAGGGCGGGGTCAAGAATCCAGGCCTCCATGAATACGGGCTTGGACAAGGCGTAGGCCGACACGAGAACCGTGAGGGCGATGAGGACGATGATGGGACTGGGCACGGCGGGTTATTTTTCGCGCTCCATGAGCTGGAGGGCGAGGTGGTGCAGGGGCTGCTTGCGGGCTTCGGGGGCCCCCACGCGCGCCAGGTGGTGCAGGGCCTGCTGGAAGTATTCGTTGATGAGGGCCTCCGTTTGGGGGCGGATGTTCAGCTCGTCGTACACGGCGCGCACGGCGGCCACTTTGGCGTCGGCGTCGGCCACGGGCCGGCCGATGTGCCGGGCCAGCACGGCGCGCTGGGCGGCGCCGGCCTGGGCCTGGGCGGTGAGCAGCAGGAAGGTTTTCTTGTCCGCCACGATGTCGCCGCCCACGCGCTTGCCAAAGGTGGCGGCGTCGCCGTACACGTCGAGCAGGTCGTCGCGGAGCTGGAACGCCAGGCCGATGTCGGTGCCGAACTGGCGCAGATGCCCGGCGTCATCGGCGGGGGCCCCGGCGAGGAGGGCCCCCAGCTCGAGGCAGAAGCCCAGGAGCACGGCCGTTTTCAGGCGGATCATGTCCAGGTACTGCGGGATGCTGACCTGGGCTTCGGTTTCGAAGTTCATGTCCCATTGCTGGCCCTCGCACACCTCGGCGGCCGTCTGGCTGAAGCGCCGCAGCACCACGGGCAGCAGGGCCGGCGCCACGTCAAAAAACAGCTCGTAGGCGCGCACCAGCATCACGTCGCCGCTGAGGATGGCCACGTTGGGGTTCCACTTTTCGTGCACCGTGGGTCGGCCCCGGCGCAGCGGGGCCTGGTCCATCAGGTCGTCGTGGAGCAGCGTGAAGTTGTGGAAGACCTCGGTGGCCAGCGCGGGCCGGACGACGGCCCCCAGCTCATCGGTGAACAGGTGGGCCCCCAGCAGCGTGAGCAGCGGCCGGAGGCGCTTGCCGCCCAGGCCCATGATGTAGCGGATGGGTTCGTACAGCGTGTCGGGGGCCTCGCCGTAGTGGAGTTGGGCGAGGGCGGCGGTGATTTGGGCGGGAAAATCCAAGGGCAGTGGCGCGCGGGGCTTCGCAAGGTTAAGGATGGGGTTGCGCAAAGTTCGCTCTAAAAAACAGGCCCCGCCGCCCAAGGTGAGCGGCGGGGCCTGGCGCAGGCGGCGGGCGGGGCTAGCGGCGGCGGTTGCCGCCCTTGGGGCCCCCTTTGCTGCCCCCGCCGGCGTGTTCGCGGTAGCCGCGCGGGGCGCTGCGCTGCGCTTTTTTCTCGTCGGCTTCGCGGCGCTTCACCGAGTCGGGGCGGTTGTCGACCAGGTCGAAGTCGATGGTGCGGTCGAGCAGGTTGGCCGATTTCACCACCACCTCCAACTCGTCGCCGAACTGGATGATGCGCTTGCTCTTGCGGCCGATGATGCGGTAGTTGTCCTTGTCGAGCTCAAACGTGTCGCCCGGAATCTCGCTCAGGCGCACCATGCCTTCGCACTTGTTCGACTCGATTTCGATGTACATGCCGCGCTCCGTCAGGCCCGACACCACGCCCTTGAAGACGTTGCCAATCTCGTCGGCCATGAACTCGACCTGCTTGAACTTGATGCTGGCGCGCTCGGCGTTGGCCGCGAGCTTTTCGCGGGCCGACGAGTGCTTGCACTCGTCCTCCACCGGCTCCACGGGCACGTTCTTGCCGCCTTCGAGGTAGTGCTCCAGCAGGCGGTGGGCCATCATGTCGGGGTAGCGGCGGATGGGCGAGGTGAAGTGCGAGTAGTGCGCAAACGCCAGCCCGAAATGGCCCAGCGGCTCGGTGGTGTAAATGGCCTTCGACATGGTGCGGATGGCCAGCCCCTGCAGCACGTTCTGCTCGGGCTTGCCCATCACTTCCTCGCTCAGGTTATTGAGCTCGGTGCTGACTTTTTTGGGGTTGTCGAGCTTGAGGGTGTAGCCAAACTTCTGGGCAAACAGGGCGAAGTTGTTCAGCCGCTCGGGCTCCGGCGCGTCGTGGGTGCGGTACACCATCGTGAAGCGCGGCTTGGTTTTTTTGAGGTTGAACACGAACTCGGCCACCTTGCGGTTGGCCAGCAGCATGAACTCCTCGATGAGCTTGTGGGCGTCCTTGCGCTCCTTCACGTACACGCCGAGCGGCTTGCCGTCGGGCGCTAGCCGGAACTTCACTTCCTGCGTCTCGAAGCTGATGGCCCCCTGCTTGAAGCGCTGCGCGTGCAGCTGCTTGGCGATGCCGTTGAGCGTGTTCACTTCGAAGCTGTAATCGCCCTCGCCCGTTTCGAGGCGCTCCTGGGCGTCTTCGTACGAGAAGCGGCGGTCGGAGTGAATGATGGTTTTGCCAAACCACGACTCGTAGAGCTTGCCCTTCTCGTCGAGCTCAAACACGGCCGAGAAGGTGAGCTTGTCCTCGTTGGGCCGCAGCGAGCACAGGCCGTTGGAGAGCCGCTCGGGCAGCATCGGAATCACGCGGTCCACGAGGTACACCGACGTCGCGCGGTGCTTGCCTTCGCGCTCCAGCTCGGTGCCGGGGCGCACGTAGTGCGTCACGTCGGCGATGTGGACGCCGATTTCCCAGTTGCCGTTCTCCAGCTTTTCGATGGACAGCGCGTCGTCGAAGTCCTTGGCGTCGGCCGGGTCGATGGTGAACGTGGTGACGCCGCGGAAGTCGCGCCGCCGGCCAATCTCGTCCTCGGGAATGGCCTCGGCAATGGCTTCCGACTCCACCTCCACTTCCGCCGGAAACTCAAACGGCAGCCCAAACTCGGCCATGATGGCGTTGATTTCGGCTTCGTTGCCGCCGGCCTGCCCAAAGTTGCGCACCACCTCGCCCACCGGCTGCCGGTGGCTGTCCTCCGGAAACTCGGTGATGCGCACGAGCACCTTGTCGCCGTTGCGGGCGTCGCCCAGCGCGTGCGGCGGCACAAACACGTCGAAGTACATCTTGCGGTTGTCGGGCTTCACGAAGCCCAGCGTGCCCTGCACCTGCAGGCGGCCCACCACTTCGGGGCGCTGCCGCTTGAGCACCTCCACCACGTCGCCCTGGGGCCGGCCGTCGCGCGAGCCGCGCAGGCGCACCCGCACCACGTCGCCCTGCAAGGCAAACTTGAGCTGGTCGGTGAACACGCGGATGTCGTCGCTGCCTTCCGCCTCGGGCACCACGAAGGCGAAGTTGGCCGTGCCCAAATCCACGGTGCCGATGACGGTGTTGGCGTCGCGGCTGGGCCGCGAGTCGTCGCCCACGTAGTCGAAGCCGGCCGAGCGGCGGCGGTGCACAATCGGGTCCTGGCCAAATTCGGCCACGGGCTCGCGGGTGTGGCCCGGGGCCGCCACAGGGGCAGCTTTGGCCGTTTTTCGGCCCCGGACGGGCTTCTCGGCGGCCGGGGCCAGCGTGGCATCGGCCAGGCGGTATTCGTCGTTCTGGAGCAGCGCAATGGCCCCCAGCTGGCGCAGCTTTTTCAGGTGGCCGAATATTTCTTCGCGCTGCTGCTTGGTCGTCACGCCCAGGCGGCGCGAGAGCTGGCGGTAGGCCAGCACCTTTTCGGGGTTGTCGGTGAAGGCCCGCAGGACCAGCTCCTGGGTGATGGGCGCGGTTTCGGACGGTTCGCGCTTGGCGCGGGTGGGCCGGGGGGGAGTAGGTGATTCCATGTAAAACGTAAGCCGCCAGTAAGTGAGTTGAGCCGGGGCGGCGGGCGGACGAGCCGGGGAAAGGCCCGGCGGTAGGTGAAACGCGGCATCCGCCGCGAGGTTTTCTGTTAAACGGGATTAGCCGGCCGGCGGACCAGGGCCCGGCCCGCCACCGCCGACCGAATATCGGCCAGGCCGTCTTTGGGAATGGCGGCCAGCAGGCCCCGGGTGTATTCGTGCTGCGGGTGGGCGTAGACGGCGGCGGCCGGGCCGCTTTCCACGATGCGGCCCTGGTGCATCACCAGCAGCCGGTCGCTCATGAAGCGGGCCACCGACAGGTCGTGGGTGATGAACAGGTAAGTGATGCCGAACTCGCGCTTGAGGTCGTTGAGCAGGTTCAGCACCTGGGCCTGCACCGACACGTCGAGCGCCGACACCGACTCGTCGCACACAATCAGCTTGGGCTGCAGCGCCAGGGCCCGGGCAATGCAAATGCGCTGCCGCTGCCCCCCGCTGAACTCGTGCGGGTAGCGCTGAAAGTGCTCGTCGCGCAGGCCCACCGTGCGCAGCAGCTCCAGCACCCGCGCCTTTTGCTGGGCGCGGCTCCCGCCTACCCGGTGCACCCGCATGGGCTCCCAGATGGCCTCGCCCACGGTCAGCATCGGGTTGAGGGCCGCGTAAGGATCCTGAAACACCAGCTGAAACTCGCGCCGACGGCGGCGCAGGGCTTCGGCCGGCAAGCGGGCCAGGTCGGTTCCTTCAAACAGAATGCGGCCGGCCGTAGGTTCCGTGAGGCGGAGCAGGGCCCGGCCCAGGGTGGTTTTGCCGCAGCCCGACTCGCCCACCAGCCCGATGGTTTCGCCGGGGTAGAGCACGAAGCTGACGTCGTCAACGGCCCGCACCACGGCTTTGGGCTGAAACCAGCCGGTGCGCACGGGGAAATGCACCCGGAGGTTTTCCACTTGCAGCAGCGGAACCGCGCCCGCAGCTGCCCCCAAAAAAATCCGGGAGCCTGCCGATTCCGGCGCGCGGCCACCGGCCCCAGCCCGCTCTTTTAAAGGAAAGTGTTCGGCCGATGGGGGCCCTCCCCCCGGCCGTTCCACGCCCAACCGTAGATGTTCCACGGGGAACGTTTTGGTAGTACCGGAATTGTCGCGTAACTGCTGCTGCGCGCTTTCGGGCGAAGAATCCGTAAGTACCTCATCTTCGGAGGGCCCCGCCGGGGCGGGCTGGGCCGTGAGGGCCCCTTGGGCGTCTTCGGCCATGAAATCGGCCACCACGGGCAGCCGTTTTAGGCCCACGGAGAGGCGCGGGCGGCACGCCAGCAGCCCTTTGGTGTACGGATGCTGCGGATTTTCAAAAATATTTAGCACGGGGCCCTGCTCCACCACTTTGCCCCGGTACATGACCAGGATGCGGTCGGCAATCTCGGCCACCACGCCCAGGTCGTGGGTGATGAAGAGCACCGCCGTGCCGTGCTGCCGCCGCAAATCGTCGATGAGGCGCAGCATGCGGGCCTGCACCGTCACGTCGAGGGCCGTGGTGGGCTCGTCGGCGATGAGCAGGGCCGGGCGGCAGGCCATGGCCATGGCAATCATCACGCGCTGCTTCTGGCCCCCGGAAATCTCGTGCGGGTAGCTGGTGAAGATGCCCGCCGGGCGCGGCAACTGCGCCTCGGTGAAGAGCTCGATGGTGCGCTCCCGGGCCTGGGCCTTGCTCAGGGCCGTGTGCAGCAGCAGGGCTTCCGCCACCTGGGCCCCGCAGGTCAGCACCGGGTTCAGGGAAGTCATCGGCTCCTGGAAAATCATGCCGATGTCGTTGCCGCGCACCTTTTGCAGCTGCTTTTCGGGCAGGCGCAGCAGGTCCACCTCGCCCAGGGCCCCGGACTGAAACACGGCCGAGCCCGCCACCAGCCGGCCGGGCGGCATGGGAATCAGCCCGAGCAGGGCCAGCGAGGTCACCGATTTGCCCGAGCCCGACTCCCCTACTATCGCCACCGTCTCGCCCCGGTTCAGCTCGAACGACACGCCGTCCACGGCGCGGGTGTGGCCGCGGTGGCTGAGGAAATCGAGCGTGAGGTTGGCAACGGCGAGTAGCGGTGGGGGCATGGGCAGTCTGGGGTTTGGTTATTTGTTCGTGAAACAATCAGGCGATGTAGAGGCGCATCCTGGCGTCTCGGGCTTGAACGTCCAGGATCTGGGCCCCATTCCTGCCGTTCAAACCTAAGACGCAAAGATGCGCCTCTGCATCGCCCAAACGGCTTTGCACTGCTACTTACTGCACCGCCGCCGCGCTTTCCGCATCCGTCGCCGGCTGCGGGCTCACCGCCTCTTCCTGCTGAAAAAACCGGCTTTGGTTGAGCAGAATCAAGGCCACGCCGATGAAGATGGACGAATCGGCCAGGTTGAAAATGGGCCACAGCGACACGTACTTTCCGCCCAGCAGCGGCCAGCTCTGGGGCAAAAAGCCTTCGTAGATGTCCACGTAAATCATGTCAATCACCTGGCCGTGAAACCAGGCCGTGGGGGCCCCGAAGGGCGCGTTTTTGTAGACCAGGCCGTAGAAAATCGAGTCAATCAAGTTGCCCACGGCCCCGCCCAGGATGAGCGCCATGCAGGCAATGAAGCCCGCGGCGGCCCGCTGCCGGCACAGCCGCACAATGTACCAGCTCAGCCCGCCCACGGCCAGCAGGCGGAAGCCGCTGAGCAGGACTTTGCCGTACGGCGGCGGCAGCTCCACGCCAAAGGCCATGCCGGGGTTCAGGGTGTAGTGCAGCTTGAGCCAATGGCCGAGGAGCGGGATTTCGCCCGGCATCCCGGGCTGCATGTGGGTGTGCACGGCCCACTTCGAAAGCTGGTCGAGGCCGATGACCAGCAGGGCCAGCAGGAAAAATTTCAGCGCCGTTTGCGGGCGGTCGGTGCGGGTTGGTTGCATGGCAGCGGGGCCGGAAGTTGCCGAGGCAACGGAACGCCGGCTTATCGGCTTTTTGTACCTTTTATAACTGATTGACTGGTCTTTTATACGAATAAAGACGAGTTTATTGGAAATTTGTGCGCCGGAAAACCCGCCGGGACGGGAGGGCCCCGGCGAGTCGTTCAGCCTCAGGCGGTTGCGATTTCCAGGCGCACGGGCACCGCAAAATCATCAAATTCCAGCAGCGAGCCGCCCGTTACGTCGGGCGCAAAATCGAGGGCCAGGGCCTGGGTTTCGGTGCGGATGTAGTCGCCAAACGCCGCCACGGCGGCCGTCAGGGCCGGCTGCTGGTCGGCCAGCGTCACGCGGATGCGGTCCTGCACTTCCAGGCCCGAGTCTTTGCGCAGGTTCTGGAGGCGGTTCACCAGCTCGCGGGCGAGGCCTTCCTGGCGCAGCGCGTCGGTCAGGGTCACGTCGAGGGCCACGGTCAGGGGGCCGTCGGTGGCCACGAGCCAGCCGGGCAGGTCGTCGGTGCGGATTTCCACGTCGTCGGGGGCCAGGGTGAGGGGCGCGCCGTCCACTTCCACCACCAGGCTTCCCTCCTTCTCCAGCGTGGAAATTTCGGCCGCCGTCATGGCCTGGATGCGGGCCCCCACGGCCTTCAGCCGGGGGCCGTACTGCTGGCCCAGGCGCTTGAAATTCGGCTTCACCGACTTCACCAGCACGCCGCTCTCGTCGGTCAGGAACTCGATGTGCTTCACGTTGATTTCGGCGCAGATCAGGTCCTCCACGAGGCCGACCTGCGCCTTCGTCGTATCGTTCAAAACCGGCACCAGGATGCGCTGCAAGGGCTGGCGCACCTTCAGCACCGATTTCTTGCGCAGCGAGTGGGCGAGCGAGCTGATGCGCTGGGCCAGCTCCATGCGCTCCTCCAGGGCCCCGTCGAGGCGGGCGGCGTCGGCTTCGCCCAGCAGCGTGAGGTGCACCGATTCGGGGCCCTCGCCGCCGCTCAGGTTGCGGTACAGCCACTCGGCGAAGAACGGCGCGATGGGGGCCATCAGCTGCGAAACGGTGGTCAGGCACTCGTGCAGGGTTTCGTAGGCCCCGCGCTTGTCGGTCGTCAGTTCGCCCTTCCAGAAGCGGCGGCGCGAGAGGCGCACGTACCAGTTGGAGAGGTGGTCGGTCACGAAATCCTGCACGGCGCGGGCGGCCTTCGTCGGGTCGTAAGTATCTAGCTGGAAGCGTACTTCGCTGATGAGCGACTGCAGCTTGCTCAGAATCCAACGGTCCAGCTCGCTCAAATCGGCGTGCGCAACGCGGTTGTTTTCGTCGATTTCAAACCCGTCGAGGTTGGCGTACAGGGCGTAGAACGAGTACGTGTTGAAGAGCGTGCCGAAGAAGCGGCGCTGCACCTCCACGATGCCGGCGGGGTCGAACTTGAGGTTGTCCCACGGCGGGGCGTTGGCGATGAGGTACCAGCGGGTGGCGTCGGGCCCGAACTGCTGGATGGTGGCAAACGGATCCACGGCGTTGCCGAGGCGCTTGCTCATCTTCTGGCCGTCCTTGGCCAGCACCAAGCCGTTGGCAATCACGTTTTTGAAGGCCACCGAATCTTCCAGCATCACGGCCAGCGCGTGCAGCGTGAAGAACCAGCCGCGCGTCTGGTCCACGCCTTCGGCGATGAAATCGGCGGGGAAGTTCTTCGCAAAAACGTCGGCGTTTTCAATCGGGTAGTGCCACTGCGCGTAAGGCACGGCCCCGGAATCGAACCACACGTCGATCAAATCGGCTTCGCGGTACATGGGCTGGCCGGAGGGCGAGACGAGGAAAATATCGTCCACGTAGGGCCGGTGCAGGTCGATTTTCTCGCCGTTGGCGTAGGGGTTGTGGGTCATGACTTCGGCCGCCACGGCCTTGTCGATCTCCGCCTTCAGCTCGGCGATGCTGCCGATGCAGATTTCCTCCGTCCGGTCCTGGGTGCGCCAGATGGGCAGCGGCGTGCCCCAGTAGCGCGAGCGGCTTAAGTTCCAGTCTACCAGGTTCTCCAGCCAGTTGCCGAAGCGGCCG
>JANXOE010000013.1 GCA_025353745.1 Hymenobacter sp. | reverse complement strand
TGATTGACTTCTGGGCCAGCTGGTGCGGCCCCTGCCGCCAGGAAAACCCCAACGTGGCCAAGGCCTACAACGCATTTAAAGACAAGGGTTTCACTGTTCTGGGCGTGTCGCTGGACCGAGAGAACGGCCAGGGCGCCTGGGTGAAAGCCATCGCCGCCGACGGCCTGGTGTGGCACCAGGTATCGGACCTGAAGTTCTGGCAGAACGCTGTGGCCCAGCAGTACAGTGTGCAGGGCATTCCTCAAAACTTCCTGCTCGACCCCGCCGGCAAAATCGTGGCCACCAACCTGCGCGGCGAGGAGCTGCAAACCAAGCTGGCCCAGCTGCTAACGCCGGTGAAGTAGCACCGTCAGCTACTGCTCCTCTGTTGTAAAAGCCTGGCCTTGCGCCGGGCTTTTTACTGGGGCCCTTGCCCGCGCCGTAGCTTGCGGACGCGGGGGCCCCGGCTGGCCCCGCTCGCCTCAACACCACTTTGCGGATGCTGTACAAACTATTCTTGCTGTTGGCGTTGACCTTGGGCGCGGGCCGGTGGGCGGGGCCTGGTTGGCCCCGCAAAGCCTAATTTGCGGGCAGTTGTCTTGCTGGTGGCCGTCAGCCGGGCCGTTGCCGAACCAAATTTTTCACACCCGGGCTTTTTCACATGAAAAAACACCTCCTCGCCGGCCTCGCCGCCCTGGCCCTGCTCGCGGGCTGCGACCGCGCCAAGCCCCCGGCGGCCGTGGCCGACCCCCGCCAGCTGGCCGGCGTATTTGCCGGCTACTGGGAGCGGCAGGCGCCGCTCTTTCCGCTGGCGGCCACCGCCCAAGGCGACAACCGCTTCAACGACCGGCTGGTGAACGACCAGACCCGCGCCTTCCGCGACTCGCTGGCCGGCCTCTACCAAACGTACCTCGACCGGCTCGGCCGCTTCGACCGGGGCCGGCTGGGCGGGAACGACCAGGTGAGCTACGACATTTTGCAGTACGACCTGCAAACGCGGCTGGCCGGCCTGCGGCTGGGCCTCGCCATGGGGGCCGAATACCCCGTCAGCTGGATGATTCCCTTCAACCAGTTCGCGGGCCTGCCGCTCACCCTGGGCCAGTACGGCGCGGGCATGGGGGCCCAGCCCTTCAAAACGGTGCCCGACTACGACCGCTGGCTCGGGCGCGTGCACGGCTTTCCGGCGTGGGCCGATTCGGCCATCGGCAACTTCCGGCGCGGGATGCGGGCGGGCGTGGTGCTGCCCAGGGCGTTGGTGGTGAAGATGATTCCGCAGATGCGCGACTTGCAGGCCACGGACGCGAAAAGCCTGTTCTACGGCCCCATCGCCCGGCTCCCCAAGGATTTTTCCGGCGCCGACAAAACCCGCCTGACCGCCGCCTACCAGGCCGCCATCCGCACCGACCTGGCCCCCACCTACCAAAAGCTGGGCGACTTCCTGGAAAAAGAATACCTGCCCCGCGCCCGCGCCACCGCCGGCCTGGGGGCCCTGCCCAACGGCCAGGCCCAGTACGAATTTCTGGTGAAGCACTGGACGACCACCGAGCGGACGCCGGCCGAAATCTACGACATCGGGCTGCGCGAGGTGCAGCGCATCGCCCGCGAAATGAACCGCGTGCGCACCCAGCTTGTGTTTTACGGCGACCTCAAGGAGCTGTTTTCGTACATGAAAACCGACCCGCGCTTCCGGCCCTACCGCACGCCCGACGCGGTGCTGAGCGGCTTCCGCGCCATTCAGGCCCGGATGCAGCCCAACCTGAAAAAAATGTTCACCACGGTGCCCAAAACCCCGCTGGAGATCCGCCAAACGGAGGCTTTCCGCGCCGCCTCGGCCTCGGCCGAGTACAGCCAGGGGGCCCCGGACGGCTCGCGGCCGGGCGTTTTCTACGTGCCCATCCTCGACGCCCGGCAGTACCGCACGCCGGCCATGGAGTCGCTTTTTTTGCACGAGGCCATCCCCGGGCACCACTACCAGCTTTCGTTGCAGCAGGAAAACACCGCCCTGCCCAAATTCCGCCGCTTTGCCTGGTACGGGGCCATGGGCGAGGGCTGGGCCCTGTACTGCGAAACGCTGGGCCACGAGCTGGGCCTTTACCGCGAACCCTACCCCTACCTGGGGGCCCTGAGCCAGGAAATGCACCGCGCCGTGCGCCTGGTGGTCGACGTGGGCCTGCACACCCGCAACCTCACCCGCGAGCAGGCCATCCAGTATTCGCTGGACAACGAGGCCACGAGCGCCGCCGCCGCCACGGCCGAAATCGAGCGCTACATGGCCATCCCGGGGCAGGCGCTGAGCTACAAAATCGGCCAGCTCAAAATCCGCGAGATGCGCAACCGCGCCGAGCAGCAGCTCAGCGGCGGCCAGCACCTGCGCGAGCACCACCCGGGCCAGTTCCGCAACCGCTACCAATTGGCGGCTTTCCACGACGAGCTGCTGAAAGACGGCGTGATGCCGCTCGGCATCCTCGACAGAAAAATGACCCGCTGGGCCGACAACCTGTAGCTGAGCTGCCCACGGCGTGGCCCAGCCATTTTTTTGCGGCCTTTCCAGGGGCCGGCCCACTGGTTTTTGTGGCCGGCTGGCCGCAAGCAGGGCCCCGCTTGCAGCGGCTTCCCGCCTGCGGAGATAATTTATACTGGGCGGGGAAAGCCGTTCAGGTTCGCGGCAGCCGGGTCAGCCGCCCGGCGCCGTTCGCGAAGCCAGCGCCGTGGGGCGCGGCCCTTCGGGGCCCTGCGCCCGTCCGAATCTGCACGATCTTTCCACCGCCACCTTCCCTGTCTTCTCCGCATGCATCCTTTCTTCAAAACTGCTGCCGGCTGGCTGCTAACGGCCCTGAGCCTGGCCGCGCCGCTGGCTGCCGCGGCCCAGAAAAAACCCGTCGGCGCCCACCAACCGGCGGCCAACGCCGAGGCGGCCATCCGCGAGAGCGACATCAGGCGCGACTTGTTTGCGCTGGCCGGCGACCATTTCCGGGGCCGCGAGGGCGGCACGCTCGACGAGCTGCGGGCCTCCGCGTGGCTGGCCGAGCAAATCCGCGCCATCGGCCTGCGGCCGGCCGGCGACGACGGCACGTATTTTCAGTTTTTCCAGCTCCAGCGCACCCGCCTCACCAAGGCCAGCCGGCTCAGCATCGGGGCCCACCAGCTCAGCATCAACCACGACGGCCTGGTGTACCAGCCCGTCAACGCCGCGGTGAGCGCCCCGCTGGTGTACGCGGGCACGGCCACGGCGGCGGAGCTGGCCAGGGTCGACATCAAGGGCAAGGCCGTGGCGCTGCTGTTTTCGGGCCAGCCCACCGACGGCATCAGCTTCCGGCGCTACCTCACGGCCACGCTGCGCGACAAATCGGCGGAGCTGGTGAAGGCCGGGGCCGTCGCCGTCGTTTTCGTGTCGGACGCCCGCGCCGAAGCCGTGTTCGAGCACTGGGGCCACACCTACGAGCGCGGCCGCTACGGCCTGCCCGGCGACCCCAACCTGCTGGTGCTGAGCCAGGCCCCCACCGTGTGGCTGCCCGCCAGCGCCTTGGATTGGGTGCAGCAGGCCGGCCAGCAATTCGTGGCCGATTTACGGGTCGAAACCTTCGCTTACCCCTCGGTGAACGTGGTGGCCGAGGCCCCCGGCACCGACGCGCAGCTGAAAAAGGAATACGTGCTCTTCAGCACCCACCAAGACCACGACGGCGTGCGGGCCCCGGTGGCGGGCGACTCCATCTACAACGGGGCCGACGACAACGCCACCGGCTGCGCGGCGCTGCTGGCCCTCATGCGGGCCTTCCGGCAGCAGCCGGCGCGGCGCTCGGCCCTATTCGTGTACCACGGCGCCGAGGAGCGCGGCCTGCTGGGCTCGCGTTACTTTTCGGCCCACCCCACCGTGCCGCAAGCGGCCATCGTGGCCGTGCTCAACGCCGAAATGATGGGCCGCAACGCCCCCGACAGCGCCGCCTTGCTGGGGGCCGTCGCGCCACACCGCAACTCGTCCGACCTGGTGAACACGGCCCTGGCCGCCAACCAGGCCGGCCCCAGGTTCAAGCTCGACGCCGAGTGGGACAAGGCCACCCACCCCGAGGGCTGGTACTTCCGCTCCGACCACCTGCCCTACGCCCGGCTCGGCATCCCGGCCGTGATGTTCACCTCGCTGCTGCACCCCGACTACCACACCCCCCGCGACGAGCCCGCCCGCATCGACTACCCCAAGCTCGCCAACATGACCCGCTGGATGTACCTCACCGGCTGGGCCGTGGCCAACCGCGCGCAGCGCCCCGCGCCCGAGCCCGGCTTCCAGCTGGAGCGCTGAGCAGGTGCGGGTTGTTTTGTTCCAATGAGTGGTTAACAAAGCATTTTCCACACCCACGCGGCACCATCACAATTGATGAGAAAGCCCGACCGCAAAGGCCGGCCTGCTCCGGCAAGCTCAGCAGACCAGCTTTTTGCATCGCTCCGTCACCACTGATAAATTTATAAATCGCCGCAAACTGTTTCCTATTGACTGTTAAGTAGTCATGCAGCAGTAAGCGTATTGAATTTAGAACGTCATGCTGAGCTTGTCGAAGCATCTCTCCCGCAGCAGTAAATCAGTCGGCGGTAGTTAGTTACGCGGGAGAGATACTTCGACAAGCTCAGCATGAACGCCTTTTTTGCTACGGTTACTTTTGCTCGACTGCTTAATTGATAACCGCCAACTGATTTTCCCATGCACCACATCGACGCTGCCGATATAAAAGGCTTCGACAAAATCTTTCGCCTCAACTTCGTCAACGGCTTGCCCGGCTTCAAATCGGCCAACCTCGTGGGCACGGCCGCGCCCGACGGCCTCCCCAACCTGGCCATTTTCAGCTCGGCCATCCACCTGGGCTCCGACCCGCCTTTGCTGGGCATCGTCACGCGGCCCGCCGCGGTGCCCCGCCACACCTACCAAAACCTGAAAAGCAGCGGCTGCTACACCCTCAACCACGTGCCCGTGGCCCTCGCCGCCCAGGCCCACTACACCTCGGCCGACTTCGCGCCGGGCGTGTCGGAGTTCGGGGCCTGCGGTTTCCAGCCCGTGTACCGCGACGGTTTTCCGGCCCCTTACGTAGCCGAAAGCAGCCTCAGCATCGGCCTGCGCTTGCTGGAAGAGCACGCCATCAGCAACGGCACAGTGCTATTGGTGGGGGCCGTCGAGCACGTGTACCTGCGCGAAGAAGGCCTGCGCCCCGACGGCACCCTGGAGCTGGTGGCCCTGGGCACGGCGGCCGTTTCGGGGCTCGACGGCTACCACGCCGTGCAGCCGCCCACCCGCTTCGGCTACGCCCGCCCCGGGCAGTTTCCGGCGGTGCAGTAGCGCCGGGCGTTGCCTTTTATGCGCCTCTTATGAAACCGTTGCTGCCGCTGCTGCTGGCCTTCGCCGCGCTGCCGGGGCCCTCGCTTGCACAGCCCGCGCCGGGGCCGGCGGTCACATTTCCTGATCCCGAGCGGGCCAGGAAAATCGCGGCGGCCTTCCCCGTCATCGATAAAATATACGCCGACTATGCGGCCAGCCATCACGTGCCGGGCCTCGTGTATGGCCTCGTGGTGGACGGACGGCTGGTGCACACCGGGGCCCTGGGCTACGCCGACGCCGGGGCCCGCACGGCCGCCACGCCGCAGTCGGTGTTCCGCATTGCCAGCCTCACCAAGAGCTTCGTGGCCCTGGCCGTGCTGCGCCTGCGCGACGAGGGCCGCCTGCGCCTCGACGACCCCGCCGAGAATTACCTGCCCGAGCTGAAGAAGCGGCCCCCAACCCCGGCCAGCGACGCGCCCCCTTTTACCGTTCGGCAGCTGCTGAGCCACGCCGCCGGCCTGCCCGAAGACAACCCCTGGGGCGACCGGCAGCTGGCCCGCACCGACGCCGACCTGGGGGCCCTGCTCGGGCGGGGCGTGTCGGTGGCCAATGCGCCGGGCGCGGCCTACGAGTACAGCAACCTGGGCTACGCGCTGCTGGGCCGCCTCGTCACACGCGTAGCCGGGCAGCCGTTTCAGGCCTACATCACCGCCCACATTCTGAAGCCCTTGGGCATGCGGGCCACCTACTGGGACTACCGCCAGGTGCCCGCTGCCCAACGCGCCCACGGCTACCGCCGCCCGGCCGAAACGTGGCAGGAAGAGGCGCTGCTGCCCCCCGGCGAAGCCTTCGCCGCCCTGGGCGGGCTGCTGACAACGGCCGGGGATTTTGCCAAATACCTCGCTTTTCAGGCCGATGCCTGGCCCCCGCGCCCCGGCCCGGAGAGCGGCCCCGTGCGGCGCAGCTCGGTGCGCGAGGCGCAGCAGCCCTGGTCCTTTAACAGCCTCAACGGGGGCTACCGCTACCCCAGCGGCCGCGCCTGCCCCATGGCCAACGGCTACGGCTACGGCCTGCGCGTGGCCCACGACTGCGCCGGCCGCCGCTACGTAGGCCACGGCGGCGGCCTGCCCGGCTTCGGGGCCCAGTGGTGGGCGCTGCCGGAGTACGGCATTGGCGTGGTGGCCCTCGATAACCTGACGTATGCGGTGCCCACGGCGGCCAATTTTGCGGCCCTCGACACGCTGGTGGCGCTGGCGGGCCTGCGGCCGCGGCCAACCCCGGCAGCGGCCGTGCTAACCCAGCGCCAGGCCGAGCTGGCCCGCTTGCTGCCCGACTGGAACACGCCGGCCACCAACCCAGTTTTTGCCGAAAACTTCTTTCTCGACGAAACGCTGGCCGAGCGCCGGCAGGCCGCGCAGGCGCTATTTTCCCAAGCCGGCAAGATATTGTCAGTGAGCGAGATAATACCCAAAAACCAGTTGCGCGCGCGCTTTCACCTGGTGGGCGAACGGGCCACCGTCGAAGTATTTTTCACTTTGACGCCGGAAAACCCGGCCCGGGTGCAGCAGCTCGATTTGCGGCTGCTGCCCCGCTAGCTGGCGGCGCGCTTGGCGCGGGCGCGGTCGGCATAGCGGTTGGGGTTTTGCAGCTTGTCGGGGCCCGGGTGCCGGCGGGCCCGTTTTTTCCTCGGGCCACCAACGGCCAGGGCCACCGTGCCCAGCGCCACGCCGACCACGAGCAGCCCCTTCACCCACGGGCTGACCAGGGGCGGCGGCACCGAGCGCACGCCGCCGGCATCGGCGGTGGCGGGCTTGTGCGCGTAGCGCCCGATTTTGGGCCGGGCCCGCGCATTAAACTCCCGGGCCAGCGCCAGCAGCTGGGCGCGCAGGGTGGGGCCGTGCATGGCAATGCCGTGGCCGGTGGCGGCCACCTCGGGCGCCAGGGCCGCCAGGCGCTCCACCGAGTCGCGGGCCGCGTCCCAGTCGGGGGTAAAGTAAGCCGGGGGGCCGTGAACCTGCTGCTGCTGCGAATAAGTGGCCAGGGCGGATTCGCCCACCACGGTGGTAAAAGCGTCGCCCGCCACCAGCAGCCGGTCGTGCTCCCGAAAAAAAGATACGTGCCCGAACGCGTGGCCCGGCGTGCGCAGCCAGCGCCAGCCGGGCAGGCCCGGCACACTGCCGTCGGCCGGCAACGCGCGGACCCGCCCGCCGAGATCGATCGGCTTTTTGGGGTAGAGGAACGACAGGTACGCCATTGCGCCGCCGCCCACCGTGGGGTCGGCCGGCGGGTAAGCCGAGCGGCCGGTGAGGTAGGGCAGCTCCAATTCGTGGGCGTACACCGGCACTTCGGGCCAGGCGTCGAGCAGGCCGGGCAGGGCCCCCACGTGGTCGAAGTGGCCGTGCGTGAGCAGGATGGCCGCCGGCGGGGTGGCCCCGAACACTTCTTCGGCGTGGCGCCGGATTTTATCGGCCGAGCCGGCCAGTCCGGTGTCGATCAGCACCCAGGCGCCCCCGGGCTGCGCGGGCTCCGCCGCGGCGTAGTAGAGGTTCACGAACACGTCGCGCAGCACCCACAGGCCGGGCACTACGGGCGCAAAATCGGGCGTACTGGCCCGCGAAGCGTGGTTAGAAAGCATGAGACGAGGAAAAGCAAGGATAAAAAAATTGCCGCCCTGGTACTACGGACCGGCCCGGCCCCGCGGCCACGCCGGGGCCCCGGCGGCGCGCCCGCCAAACGCCAAAAAGCCCACTACCGGGCAGGTAGTGGGCTTTTTGGAACTCAGAAAAATATTAGTTGGGGGCCTGGCTTTTATCGACCGGCGTTTTGCTGTTGCTGGTCGATTGATCGGCGACCGGGGCGAGCTTGCCGTTGGCCGACTGCGGCGAAGCCGCGCTGCTGCCGGCCGGGGCCGAGTTGATTTTGTCCTTGACGGTGCCCTTCTTGATCGCGGCGGCCGAGCCTTCGCCCCCCGCCGGCTCCACGCGCTGGCGGTCGTTGACGCTGTCGCGGCGCACGTCCGAAGTGTGCCAGGTCGGCGTCCAGTTGAAGCTGGTTTTGTACTGGGTATCCACGCCCGGGCTGTTGGAGGCGTAGTCGCAGGCGGTGAGGGCCGTGGCGGCGCCCAGCAGGGCCAGGGCGAGGCGGAAGGTGCGGTTCATGAACGGAGCAATGAGGAGAAATTCTCCGCAAAAGTACGCAGATTCTGGCCGGACGGGTGCGCGTTTGGTCAGAATCCGCGGCGGCTCTCCGCGCTTTCAGCCCCGAAATTGCGCGGCAGGAAACGGCCGCCGCCGGGTTGTTTGGTTTATCGGCCCCACTTTTAATTTTTCAATCCCCGAATTTTCATCCGCTGCCCCTGCCCATGCCCGAACTTCCCGAAGGCCAGCCCTCCCGCCTGCGCCGCGCCCTGAAGGCGGCCGGCCGCGCCGCCACGGCCCCCGTGCGGGGCGCGGCGTACCTGGTGCGGTCGGGCCGCGCCCACCAGCACTTTTTCCTGCCGGTGCTCAACGGGGCCCTCGGTGACCAGCTGGCCGCCCGCTACGACCCGCGGGCCCTGCGCATGAGCTTCCGGCACGGTGGGCACGACGTGGCCGTGGCCGACCTGGACCTGGGCGGGCCGCGCCAGAAAACGGTGGTGTTCGTGCACGGCTTGATGGGCGACGAGCTGATTTGGCAAACCGGCTTCCAGGACGCGCCCGGCTTCCGCCGCTACGGCCCCCGCCTGGCCGAAGAAGCGGGCGTGCGGGCCCTCTACCTGCGCTTCAACTCCGGCCTGCACCTCTCCGAAAACGGGCGCGAGTTGAGCCGCCTGCTCACCGCCCTGGTCGAGGCCCACCCCGACACCATCGGCGAGCTGGCGCTGGTGGGCCACAGCATGGGCGGGCTCATCATCCGCTCGGCCGGGTATTACGGCAGCCAAGCTATTGGCAGCGAAGCGCTAAAGACCGTCGGTTCGGAGCCGGGCCTTGAAAGCGGGGAAGCCGGTGCGCCGGAAAACGACGACCCGCCCATCAATTACAGCGCGGGGCCTGGAAGTCAAAAAGCCCCCTGGCTGGCGCATTTGCGAACGATATTTCTGTTGGGCACGCCCAACGACGGCTCGTGGCTGGAGCAAAACAGCCACTTCGCGGCCCGCTTGCTGCGGCGCATCGACTTGTTTCCGACCCGCTTCCTGAGCAACGCCCTCAACCAGCGCAGCAACGGCATCAAGGACATGCGCCGCTCCATTCTGGTGGACGAGGACTGGCAGGACGCCCACGCCGACGACTTGGCGCCGCCCCGCACCGCCGTGCCCCTGTTGCCCGGCGTGGCCTACCACATTCTGATGGGCATTTGGTTGAAAACCAACCGACCGGCTGCCCTGCGGCAGTACTTTGGCGACGGCCTGGTGGGCCGCGGCAGCGCCCAGGGGGCCGAAATTTTCGGCAACGAAGCCGCCCTGCCGCCCGGCACCAGCGTGCGCACCGCCGAGTTTGGCCAGCAGCACCACGGCGGCCTGCTCACCCACCCCGAAGTGTTCCAGTACCTCAAGCACTGGACCTGAGGGCCCCGGCCAGCTAAAAAATTAAGCGGGGCCGTGCCGGGCATCAAAAAAGCCGCCAATTGGGAGGCGGCTTTTTGATTAATAATTATATGCGGAAAATGGCCTGCTCAGGTCGTGGTGCCCGTCGTGGTAGTACCCGAAGTTGTAGTACCCGACGTGGTGCCGGTGGTGGTGCTGCCCGACGTCGTGCCGGTGGTAGTACTTCCCGACGTGGTGCCGGTGGTGGTGCTGCCCGACGTGGTGCCGCCCGACGTGGTGGCCCCCGAAGTAGAGCCGCTGGTGGAACCCGTCGTTGAGGAGCTGCCCGTTTTCCCGGTGGTGGTGCAGCTGAACAGGGTGAGCGACGAGCACAGGGTTGCGCCCGTCAGCACAGAAATCCATTTGTATTTCATAGGAAAAGGGATAAGTGAGGAATGCGCCGCAAACGGCTGCTCGGTTATACGGGCATTGGCGAAGGGATTAATACGTATTTCACTATGGATAAATACGTATTTATTCGTCTATCTGCAAGCTATCGGGCGCGACGGCCCCCGGCGGCTCGCATTCGCAGAGCACCTCGCGGATGGGCCGCGCCACGCGGTAGTCGGGCAGCGACACTTCCTTCATGTACACCACGCGCAGGCGGCGCAGGGGCGCGTGGGCGGGGTTTTCGGCCCAGATGCGCAGCAGGTAGTTGCAGTAGTAAGGCCGCAGCCAGGCCTTGTCGACGAACAGGTAATTTTCGGAATACTTGCGCCAGCGGTCGTTTTTGAACAAGGCCACCACCGAGGCCGGCTTGGCGTAGCGCACCGGGGCCCCGCCGCGGTTCAGGTCGAGGCAGCGGCCGTCGGCGGTGGTGCCCTCCAGGATGTACCAGCCGTCGTCTTTGAACACGGTGGGCGCGAACATGCCCCAGTGCTGGTCGACGCGAAACAGGTAGCCAAACCAGCGCGCGGGCGCGGCCATCAGCCCGCCGGCGGGCCGCAGCACGGCCACGTCGTCGAGGTTCCACCAGCACACGTAGGCCAGCACCGTGGCCACAAAGGCCTCGCGCACGGCGCGGGCCAGCCGGCGGCGGCCCGGGGCCGGGGGCCGGGTGCGCTCCAGGCGCAGGCGCCAGGGGGCCTGCCAGGCCGGCAGGCGGGCGGGCCAGCCCCGGGCCCGCGCCGCGTGGGGCCCGAGCTTTCGTTGCAGCCAGCCGAGGGCCCCGGGCGGCAGCAGGGCCAGCAGCGAGGCCAGGTTCACCACAAAAAACAGCCCCACGTACAGCGTGACGCTGATACCCAGGTGAAACCCGGCCAGCACCCCCACGAACAGCAGCCGCCAGCCCGCCACGCCCACCGGCAAAAACAGCACAAACGGCAGCAGCAGCTCGGTGTAGTAGGTGGCGAAGGTGAGGAAGCGCAGCAGATCCGGGTGCGGGTACAGGAGCCGGCCGCCGGGCAGCAGCACTTGGTCGAGGCTGAGGGCGTAGTAGAGGGCCGTGCCGTCGCGGGTCCACTCGGGGCCGTTTTTAAGCAAAGCCGTGCACCAGTACAGCAGGGCCAGCTGCACCACGTAGGCCACGGTGGCGGCGCTGAAGTAGTCGAGGCGGGCGGGCGCCGGGCGGGCGCGGGCGTCCCAGGCCCACACCCGGCCCCAGGGCAGGAACATGCCCCAGAACAGCAGCATCCGCAGCAAGTCGTCGCCGCCCTGCCCGATGAACGGGTTGCGGTTTTGCACCGACACCAGCAGCACCCACGACGCCACCGTGGCCAGGCGCGTGTGGTAGCCCAGGGCCAGGGCCCCCGCCACCCCCGCCGCCAGCAAAAACAGCCCGGCCTGCGCCTGCCACAGCCCGCTGGCCGCGTGCAAGGAAAACTGGTACGGCGTCCAGCCCCGGTCGAGCAGCGCGGCCAGCGGCAGCACGCCCATGTTGGCGTAGTGGGCTTCCAGGTCGGTGCTGCGGATGGCCAGGTCCAGCAGCACCACGGCCGCCGTGGCCACGCGCAGCAGGGCCAGCGCCCTCAAATCGAGCACGAAAGGCCGCCGCAGCACGCCCCAAAAGCCAACGGCAGAACCGGCCATACGCAGCGCGCCGCCGGCCGGGGCCCTCGGCATTAATAAACAACCAGGCGGAAAGGCAGCCGCGTACACGGCCCGCCTTTTCGCCTGGCGAAAGTAAACAACAAGTCCCCTCCCCTACTGCGTCGTGCTGCCCGAGGTACTCGTGCCCGCCGAGTGGCCGCGCCGGTGGTGGTTCGGGCCCGACTTGGAACCGTGGCGTTTCATTTTGGTGGAGCCGTTGGCCGGGCCCGACGAACTCATGCCCGGGGCCGGGCCACTGGTGGTACCGTGGTCGTCGTAGGTGAGCAAAATGGCCGGGGCCCCCGTAAAAGCAGAAGCCGTGCCGGGGCCGTGCCAAGCCAGTCCGCAGCCCAGAAGGGCGAGAATACCCAAACCGAGTACCCGGGCCCCCAAAGCGTGTTTTTTCATAAACTAAAAGAGGGCAAGTTTGACGAATAGCACTTGTAATATACAAAATTCTTATTATTGTCCCGTGGTTTTGCGTGCGGTCGGGCCGCTTGTGGCTCCCCGTAGCTGAACCGTTCGCGGCGCTTGCGGTCAAGCCCGGCACGCCCAAGCCGGCCACTGCCGCAAAAGCCCGTGTCGTTTCGCGGTAACTGCTTAATTTTAAACTCAACTGACTTACGCCATCCGCCCCGGCCCGGGGCACTAAACTTCGCGCCCCCCGGCACGTTAAGCCTGGGCCGGCCCGCTTTGCCCGCTCCCCTATGCCCGACTCCCCCTCCGCCACCATCCTGTTCGATGGCGTTTGCAACCTCTGCAACGGCTTTGTGCAGTTCGTCATCCGCCACGACGCGGCGGGCCGCTTCCGGTTTGCCGCCCTGCAAAGCGAGGCCGGCCGGGCCCTGCTCGCGGCGCACGGGGCCACCCCGGCCACGGCCGACCCCGAATCGGTGCTGTTGGTGTCCGGAGGCCGCCTCTACTCGCACTCGGGGGCCGTGCTGCGCATCGCCCAGGGCTTGGGCTGGCCCTGGCGGCTGGCGGCCGTGGGCTGGGTGCTGCCGCGCGCCGGGCGCGACGCCCTCTACCGCTTCGTGGCCCGCAACCGCTACCGCTGGTTTGGCCGCCAGGACAGCTGCATGCTGCCCACCCCGGCCCTGAAAGCCCGGTTTTTGTAGAGTACTGGCTATTATGGCTGCTTTCGCCGGCGCTCGGCCTCGTACACGCGCCGCCCCAGCTCGCGCAGGAAGGGGAAGCCGATGCCGTCGTACTCGTACTTGTCGTCGTTGAGCACACCGTCGGCGTTCACGTACACCACGGCGCTGAGCAGGAACTCAACGCCCCGGGCCGCGTCCGTCACGTAGGCGTTATCTATCAGAAAACCATACGCTTGGCCAATTTTATTGTACACCCGCACGCCCGGTGGCAGCGCGGCCTGTCCGCCCCCGCCCAGCAAAAACTTGGCGTAGGTAGCGGGGTAATGGGCGGCGTCGTAGCGGGGGCGCGGGCTGTGGGCGGGCGCTTCGGCCATCGCCGTGCGCAGCAGGGCGTAGTCGGCCGGGGCCAGGGCCAAGCGCTGGCGGGCAGGCAGCGTTTCGGGGAAAAGGATGGCGCGCAGGGCCCGCTGCTGGTCGCGCAGCGGGAAAATATTTTTCCCGCTCAAGTCCAGGGGCGCCGGCACCAGGGCCCCGCCCTCCAGGTGGCCCCGGCCAACGGCCGTGCCGCGCAGCCGCCAGTGCGGCACGGGCCCCGCCCAATAGGCGGCGGGCTGCCGGTACAGCAGCCGGCGGCACGCCGTATCGGCGTAAAAATCCACCGGGTTGGTGTGCAGCGAGCCGGGCGGGCCGTCGCCCACCGACAGGCGGCCCACGATGCGGCTGCGGCGCAGCCCCAGCCGCCGCAGCTCAGCGTTGAGGGCCCCGGGGCCCACGAACTCGTAGAGGCGATTGAACGCGTCGTTGTCGCTCACCAGCAGCACCTTGCGCACGTAGTTGGCCACGGTGGGCCGGCCGCCGGCCGCCGAGGTGTCGCGGCGCACCCGCGTTTGGCCCGCAAAGGCCGAATCGGTGAGCATGGGCGAATCGAAGGCGAGGCCCGGCACCTGGGCCCCGAGGGCCCGGAGCCGCGCCAGGGCCAGGGCCGTGGTGGGCAGCTTCACGGTGCTGGCGGGGTAGAAATACTCGCGGGGCCGCAGCCGGTAGCCATAGCTGCGGAAATGCGGCGCGCCGGCCGCGTCGCGCCGGATGCGGGTGTAGAGAATTTGCACGCGGTAGGCGGCCGGCCGGGCCAGCACGCGGCCCAGGCCGGCGGTGTCGCGGCGCAACACCCGGCGCAAGGGGTTGCGGAAGAATTGGGCCGCGGCCGGGCGGGCCCCGAGGGCCCCGGCCAACAGCCCGAGCAACACCAGAAAACGGGCGGTAAGGGCCCCGGGGAGGGTCGGGTTCATGCGGCCAAGGTAAGCACGACGGGCGGTGGCCCGGCGGGCTGGGCGATGCTGAGAATATTATTTGAAATCAATATATTTGGTTGGGGCTTGGGCATCACTTTCACCGGCTTGGATCATGAAACGTCGCGCATTTTTTGCTTTGCCGCTGGCGCTGCCCGCGCTGCCGGCCCTGGCCCTGCGGTGGCCGGCCGATGACCCGACCACCGGCATAAAAGTGGCCGCCGGCGAGGACCGGTTCGGGCAGAG
>JANXOE010000310.1 GCA_025353745.1 Hymenobacter sp. | reverse complement strand
TACGCCCGCCCCACGGTAGTCAACAACGTGGAGAGCATTGCCACGGTAGTGCCGATTCTTAACCTGGGCGGCGACGAATACGCCAAGATTGGCGTAGGCAAAAGCACGGGCACCAAGCTATTTTCCGCCTGCGGCCACCTCAACAAGCCCGGCATCTACGAGTTGGAGCTGGGCGTACCGGTGGAGGAGTTCATTTATTCCGACGAATACTGCGGCGGCATCTGGAAAGGCCGTGAGTTGAAGGCCGTAGTAGCCGGCGGCTCGTCGGTACCGATTTTGCCCAAAGAGCTGATTCTGAAGACTGCATCCGGCGAAAGCCGCTTGATGACTTACGAGTCACTCAGCGACGGCGGCTTCGTAACGGGTACCATGCTGGGCTCGGGCGGTTTCATTGCATTGGACGAAACGACGTGCATTGTGAAAAATACTTGGAATTTCTCCCGCTTTTACCACCACGAAAGTTGCGGACAGTGTTCGCCCTGCCGCGAAGGCACCGGCTGGATGGAAAAAGTGCTGCACCGCCTCGAACACGGCCACGGCTCGATGCACGACATCGACCTGGTGGTGAGCGTGGCCAAGCAAATCGAGGGCAACACCATCTGCCCGCTGGGCGAGGCCGCGGCCTGGCCGGTGGCCGCCGCCGTGCGCCACTTCCGCGACGAGTTTGAGTGGCACGTGACGCACCCGCAGGAAGCGACCCGGCCGGGGGCCGTGTTCCGGGGCGCCGCGGTATTGGCTTAATGGTGCAGGCCGTGCGCCGCTGCGTTTCGCATGACCGACAAGAGTTAAATTCGAGATAACAATGGCTAAAATAACCTTCGACGGAATTGAAGTGGAAGTGCCCGACGGCACCACCATCCTCAACGCGGCCCGCACCATCGGGGGCGGCGTGGTGCCGCCCGCCATGTGCTACTACACGCCCCTGAAGGGCAGCGGCGGCAAGTGCCGCGCCTGCCTGGTGCGCGTGGCCGCCGGCTCGGCCAAAGACCCGCGCCCCATGCCCAAGCTCGTGGCCTCGTGCATTACGCCCGTGCAGGACGGCATGGTGGTCGAAAACACGACCAGCCAGCAGGTGATGGACGTGCGCAAGGGCATCGTGGAGATGCTGCTCATCAACCACCCGCTCGACTGCCCGGTGTGCGACCAGGCCGGCGAGTGCGATTTGCAAAACTTTGCCTTCGAGCACGGCGTGAGCACCACCCGCTACGAAGAGGAGCGCCGCACGTTCGAGAAAATCGACATCGGCCCCTACGTGCAGCTGCACATGACGCGCTGCATCCTGTGCTACCGCTGCGTGTACACCGCCGACCAGCTCACCGACGGCCGCGTGCACGGCGTGCTGGGCCGCGGCGACGCCTCCGAAATCGGTACCTACATCGAGAACGTCATCGACAACGACTTCAGCGGCAACGTCATCGACGTGTGCCCCGTGGGGGCCCTCACCGACAAAACGTTCCGCTTCAAGCAGCGCGTGTGGTTCACCAAGCCCATGAACGCGCACCGCGAGTGCGCGCACGAGAAATGCAGCGGCCACGTAACCCTCTGGTACAAAGGCAAAGATGTGCTGCGCGTGACCGCCCGCAAGGACGCGTACGGCGAAGTGAAGGAGTGGATTTGCAACGAGTGCCGCTTCGACAAGAAAGAAACCGAAGACTGGGTAATCGAGGGCCCCGCGCACGTCGACCGCTCGTCGGTTATCTCGCAGGGCCACTACGAGCTGCCGGTAATTAACCCGCAGGTCATCGCCGATTTGCCCGAGAGCACCGTGCGCGACTTGCAGCAAAACCCGCCGCTGAAACTGGGCGGCTTAAACGGTTGATTTCAGCACGTCGTGCCCACCCCGCGAAGCACGGCAAACAACTAAACATATGACTTTTGAAACCCTGGGCTGGCAAGGCCTCGTCATCCTGGTAATTTTCGGCCTCTCGCTGCTCATTGCCACTTACTGCACCTACGCCGAGCGCGTGATTGCCGCGTTCCTGCAAGACCGCGTGGGCCCCGACCGCGCGGGCCCCTACGGCCTGGCGCAGCCCCTGGCCGACGCCGTGAAGATGTTCACGAAGGAGGAATTCTTCCCCGGCGGAGCCAGCAAGGCCCTGTTCACCTTCGGCCCCTGCCTGGCCATGACCACGGCCCTGATGTCGTCGGCCGTCATTCCATTCGGCAACGCCGTGCAGTTTGGCAGCACGGTGGTGCACTTGCAGGGCATCGAAATCAACGTAGGGATGCTCTACGTGTTCGGCATCGTGTCGCTGGGCGTGTACGGCATCATGATCGGCGGCTGGGCTTCCAACAACAAGTTCTCGCTGCTGGGGGCCATCCGCGCCGCCTCGCAGAACATCAGCTACGAGCTGGCCATGGGCCTGTCACTGATTGCGGTGCTGATGATTTCCGGCACGCTGTCGCTGCGCGACATCACGCTGCAGCAGTCGGTGGCCGGCGAGTGGCATTTTTGGAACATCGTGAAGCAGCCCCTGGGCTTCGTCATCTTCCTGGTCTGCTCGTTTGCCGAAACCAACCGCACGCCCTTCGACCTGCCCGAGTGCGAAACCGAGCTGGTGGGCGGCTACCACACCGAGTACAGCTCGATGAAGCTGGGCCTGTACCTGTTCGCCGAGTACATCAACATTTTCGTGGCCTCGGCTGTGATGAGCGTGCTGTACATCGGCGGGTTCAACTTCCCGTTTCAGTACGAGCTGCGCGACTGGCTGGTGTCGGCGTACGGCTACGAGCTGGTGACGGCCCAAAACATCATCACCATTCTGGGCGCGGTGGGGCTGTTTCTGAAGATTTTTGGCTTCATCTTTTTCTTCATGTGGGTGCGCTGGACGCTGCCGCGCTTCCGCTACGACCAGCTGATGCGCCTGGGCTGGACGATTCTCATCCCGCTGGCCATCTTCAACATTCTGCTCACGGGCGGCCTGATTACCTTCGGCGTAATTAAGTAAGGGCCCCTAGCTTTCGTTACTTTCGATCCATGCAATCCCTCAGCAACCGCGCCAAAATACTGGAGAAGAAGCCGATGACGCTCGCCGAGCGGGCTTATTTGCCGGCCATTTTCCAGGGCTTAAGCATCACGCTGCGCCACTTCTTCATGAAGAAGGCCACCATTCGCTACCCGGAGCAGACGCGGCCGTTTTCGCCCGTGTTCCGGGGCCTGCACGTGCTGAAGCGCGACGAGCAGGGCCGCGAGCGGTGCACGGCCTGCGGCCTGTGCGCCGTGGCCTGCCCCGCCGAGGCCATCACGATGGTGGCCGGCGAGCGCAAAAAGGGTGAGCAAAACCTCTACCGAGAGGAGAAGTACGCCGTCAGCTACGAAATCAACATGCTGCGCTGCATTTTTTGCGGCCTCTGCGAAGAAGCCTGCCCGAAGGCCGCCATCTACCTGCAAGCCGACAAGATGGCCCCGCCGCGCTTCGAGCGCGACGAGTTCATCTACGGCAAAGACCGGCTCGTGGAACCCGTCTCGCCCGATACCCGCTCGAAGCGCGGCATCCAGCTCACGCCCGAGCAGGCCGACAAGTTGCGCACCCAACTGGCCTAGGGCCCCGCTTTTCATTCTTTCGCGCCCGGCGGCGGCTTAGCCCTTCTGTATGTCCCTCTTTCTTTTCCTTTCGTTCGTGGCCCTGCTGAGTGCATTGGGCGTGGTGCTGGCCAAAAACCCGGTGCACAGCGTCTTGTTCCTCATCCTCACGTTTTTCACGCTCTCGGGCCACTACCTGCTGCTGAACGCGCAGTTCCTGGCCGCCGTGAACATCATCGTGTACGCCGGGGCCATCATGGTGCTGTTCCTGTTCGTCATCATGTTCCTGAACCTGAACGAAGCCACCGAGCCCCAAAAGCCGCTCTTGGCCAAAGTAGCGGCCACCATCGCGGGCGGCCTGCTGCTGCTGATCATGGTCGCGGCCCTGCGCGACGTGCAGCCCGTGGGCTACAACCCGGCCACTTTCAGCTCGCAGGTAGGCATGGTAGACAAGCTGGGCCTGGTGCTGTTCCAGCAATACCAACTCCCGTTTGAGTTGGCTTCCATCCTGCTATTGGCCGCGATGGTGGGCTCGGTCATGCTGGGCAAGCGCGAAACGGGCGAGCGAAACTTCTAATTTCTTCGCGACAAACCAAAACAAAGGCGGCAACCGAAACTTCGGTTGCCGCCTTTGTTTTGGTGGATCAAGTTCTCTAAATCGTTCTGGTTGCGTGGGCACCCGGCGGCGCGCTCGGCTTGCAGAAAGTACTGGCAGCGCAGCTTGAGATTACACGCCTGGTAACGTCTCTCACAAAGCGCTCCATCAGGCAGGAAACAACTATTTTGTGGCTTGCTTGGACTATTTTTTTGTAGTTAGCACGCTGAGTTATCGACAATAAATCACCATAAGTAAAAAAAGCGGCGACTGATGCATCAGTCGCCGCTCCCGTTTCTCAAGTTTCAGCCAGTCCTACTTTGCCACCACGTCCGTTTTGATGCTCAGCTCCTTCAATTGGGCCCCGGAGATGGGCGACGGCGAATCTATCATCACGTCGCGGCCGGAGTTGTTTTTGGGGAAGGCGATGAAGTCGCGGATGCTGTCGGCGCCGCCGAAGAGCGAGCAGAGGCGGTCGAAGCCGAAGGCGATGCCGCCGTGGGGCGGGGCCCCGTACTCGAAGGCGTCGAGCAGGAACCCGAACTGGGCCTGGGCTTCCTCGGGCGTGAAGCCGAGCAGGCCGAACATGCGGGCCTGCACCGCCCGGTCGTGGATGCGGATGGAGCCGCCGCCCACTTCCACGCCGTTGATAACCAGATCGTAGGCATTGGCGCGGGCCTGGCCGATGGTGGCGGGGTTGTCGAGCAGGGCCAGGTCGTCGGGCTTGGGCGAGGTGAAGGGGTGGTGCATGGCGAAGTAGCGGCTTTCCTCTTCGTTGAATTCGAGCAGCGGAAAATCGATCACCCACAGCGGCGAAAACGTGTCTTTGGCGCGCAGGCCCAGGCGGTGGCCCATTTCGAGGCGCAGCTCGCTGAGGGCCTTCCGGGTTTTGGCGTCGGGGCCGGCGAGCAGCAGCAGCAGGTCGCCGGGGTTGGCGTTGAGGGCCGTGCTCCACTTGCGCAGTTCGCCCTGCGAATAGAACTTATCGACCGACGATTTCACCTGGCCGTCGGCTTCCACGCGGGCGTAGATGAGGCCGGTGGCCCCGATTTGCGGGCGCTTCACGAAGTCGGTCAGCTCGTCGAGTTGCTTGCGGGTGTAGGCCGCGCAGGTGATGGCGTTGATGCCCAGCACCGCTTCGGCGCCGTCGAACACCGGGAAACCTTGGCCCTTCACAGTTGCGGTGAGGTCCACGAACTTCATCTCGAAGCGCGTGTCGGGCTTGTCGTTGCCGTAGTCGCGCATGGCGTCGGCGTAAGTCATGCGGGGCACGGTGGGAAAGTCCAGGTTTTTGATTTCCTTGAACAGGTAGCGCACCAGGCCCTCGAACGTGCTCAGGATGTCTTCCTGGGTCACGAAAGCCATTTCGCAGTCGATCTGCGTGAACTCGGGCTGGCGGTCGGCGCGCAGGTCTTCGTCGCGGAAGCACTTCACAATCTGGAAGTAGCGGTCGAAGCCTGACACCATGAGCAGCTGCTTGAACGTCTGGGGCGACTGCGGCAGGGCGTAAAACTCGCCGGGGTTCATGCGCGAGGGCACCACGAAGTCGCGGGCCCCTTCGGGCGTGCTTTTGATGAGCACCGGGGTTTCGACTTCGATAAAATCCTGGCCGTCGAGGTAGCGGCGCACGGCCTGGGCCATGCGGTGGCGCAGCATCAGGTTGTTGCGCACGGGGTTGCGGCGCAGGTCGAGGTAGCGGTACTTCATGCGCAGGTCGTCGCCGCCGTCGGTGTCGTCTTCGATGAGGAAGGGCGGCAGCTTGGCGGGGTTGAGCACGTCCAGCTTTTCGACCCGGATTTCGATGTCGCCGGTGGGCAGCTTGTCGTTTTTGGAGTGGCGCTCGGCCACCCGGCCGGTCACGGCCACCACAAACTCGCGGCCGAGGTGGCGGGCCTGGTCGCGCACGGCGTCGGCTTCCACGCCTTCTTCGAGGGCCAGCTGGGTGAGGCCGTAGCGGTCGCGCAGGTCCACCCAGGCGATGCCGCCCTTGTCGCGGGTGCGCTGCACCCAGCCGCAAAGCGTGACGGTTTGGCCAATGTGTTCGGCGCGCAGTTCGCCGCAGGTGTGGGTTCGGAGCATGGCAAGTGGGTTTTGGGCAAAGTTAGCCCGCCGGGGCGGCCGTACCGCAATTTCGGGCGCGCGGGGGCCGGCGCGGTGCTTTTGGCACGGCAGATGCAAAGGCGAGCGGCAACTGCGTTCCTTTGTCTTTTCCATCTCATTTCATCCATGAAATTCTTCCCCTTCCTCGCGCTGGCCGCGGGCCTGCTGGCCGCCGGCTCGGCCCAGGCCCAAACCAAAGTCAAAACCAAAGCCAAGACCGACGGCGCGGTGCTCAAAGCCAAGGGCACGGCCGGGGCCGTCAGCCTCGACGGCCCCATCAAGCGCGTGGAAACGCTCTCGGGCATCGACATTTTCCCCAAGCCCAACTCGCCGAGCATCATGCTCAGCTTCACCCAGCAGTTCACCAAGCCGGGCGTGCTCACGATGACGGACTACAAAAACCGCGTCGTCTACACCACCCCGCTCGACCCGGCCACCAACACCGGGGCCCCCGTGGAGCTGGGCAAAATCCCGGCCGGCACGTACCTGGTAGAAGCCAAAACCGGCAACTACGTGTACTGGAAGAAGGTGCGGGTGAAGTACCCCACGGTGCGCCAATAGTTTTTGGGCACCCGATGAGATTCTTTTCCCTGCTGCTGGTGGGGGCCCTCGCCCTGGCCGGCTTTGCCCCGCCCAAGCCCCGGCTCGCCACCGCCAAGCTGGCCCCCGGCCTGGCGGTGGGCGTGCCCGAAGGCTTCGCGCCGCTGCCCGACGACGGCATCGCCGCCAAATACCCCGCCGCCCGCAAGCCCCTGGCCGTGTACAGCAGCCCCAACGGCCGGGCCGATTTCAGTGTGTCGGCGCGGCCCACCGATTTCCAGGCGCCCGACTACGCGGTGCTGCTCCAGATTTATAAGTCCAGCATCCAGCGGCTGTACTCGAAGGTGGAATTTTTGAAGCAGGAAGTGCGCCAGGTGCACGGGCACGACTTCGTGTCGTTCGAGTTCGTGTCGACGGTAACCGACTCGCGGCGCGGCGAGCCGCTGGCGGCCATCCGCAAGTACCAGGCCGTGCAGTACGCGGTGGTGAAGGACCAACTATACGTGTTCACCTTTGATGCGCCGGCCGCCGAGCAGGCCCAGTGGCAGCCCGTGGCCCAGGCCGTGATGGGGGCCGTCGTGCTGAAGTAGGAAATCCGGAGCCGGAGATGACCCGGGCGGGCGGCTTTTTCGCCGGCCGCCCGGTAACCGCTGGGGGCCCCGGCACCGATTTCGCAACGATTCAACGATTAGCGGGCGGCCGGTGGAAAAACCGGCCGCCCGCCGCAACCCACCGCCCAACTTTGCGCCCCATGACGGACGACTACTTCATGGGCCGGGCCCTGCAAGAAGCCCGCGCCGCGCTGGCGGCGGGCGAAATTCCGATCGGGGCCGTGGTGGTGCTCGACGACCGCATCGTCGGGCGGGGCCACAACCAGACCGAGCGGCTGCGCGACGTGACGGCCCACGCCGAGATGCTGGCCCTCACGGCCGCCGCCAACCACCTGGGCAACAAATACCTGACCGGTTGCACCCTCTACGTCACCGTGGAGCCCTGCGTGATGTGCGCCGGGGCCAGCGCCTGGGCCCAGCTGGGGGCCGTGGTGTACGGGGCCGAAGAGCTGAAAACGGGCTTCCGGCGGTTTGGCGACCTGTTGCACCCGCGCACGGCCCTGCGCGGCGGCGTGCGCGCCGCCGAATGCGCCGCCCTGATGCAGTCCTTTTTCCGCGCCAAACGTAGATAAGTTTACCTTTGGCCGCCGGGCCGCCGGCAACCCCGCGGGGGCCCTGGCGGTTGTGGCGGCATCCCGTTTTCTCACCTACACTTTTTCGCTTATGACTTTCGAACTGCCCAAGCTGCTCTACGCCTACGACGCGCTGGAACCCACGTTTGACGCGCAAACGATGGAGATTCACCACACGAAGCACCACCAGGCGTACGTCACGAACCTGAACGCGGCCCTCGCCGGCACGCCCCTGGAAGGCGAATCCATTGAGGCCATCCTGCAAAACATCGCCACGGCGGCCCCCGCGGTGCGCAACAACGGCGGCGGCCACTGGAACCACTCGCTGTGGTGGACCATCCTCTCGCCCAACGGCGGCGGGCAGCCCACCGGGGCCGTGGGCGAAGCCATCACCAAGTCGTTCGGCAGCTACGACAAGTTCAAGGAAGAATTCACGAAAGCCGCCACCACGCGCTTCGGCTCGGGCTGGGCGTGGCTGTGCAAGCAGGCCGACGGCTCGCTGCAAATCTGCTCGACGCCCAACCAGGACAACCCCCTGATGCCCGACACGGGCTGCAAGGGCGCGCCCGTGCTCGGCCTCGACGTGTGGGAACACGCCTACTACCTCAAGTACCAGAACCGCCGCCCCGACTACGTCGCCGCTTTCTTCAACCTCATCAACTGGGACGAAGTAAATAAGCGCTTCGCCGAAGCCAAGTAAGCACCGCAGCGCCTTGCCCGAGCCCGCCTCCCCACCGGAGGCGGGCTTTTTTATGGCGGAGGGCAAGCGGCAAAGTGCCCTTTATTTTAAACAATTAATGTACGTACAGCTTTAGTAGCTGCGCGTTTCAAAACGCGCAGCTACCTTTTCCATCAAGACTTCAATTTATGTCATTAAGCAGCTTATTTGCGCCTGCCCAGCTGGGGGCCCTCACCCTGGCCAACCACGTTGTGATGGCCCCCCTCACCCGCAGCCGGGCGCCCCACAACGTGCCCAACGAGATGATGGCCGAGTACTACCGCCAGCGCGCCACGGCCGGCCTCATCATCACGGAAGGCACGTCGCCCTCGCCCAACGGCCTGGGCTACAGCCGCATGCCGGGCCTTTTCAACCAGGAGCAAGCCACCAACTGGCAGCGCGTCACGGAAACCGTGCACCGCCACGGCGGCCACATTTTCGTGCAGCTGATGCACGCCGGCCGCGTGGCGCACCCCCTCAACCTGCCCGCCGGGGCCGAGATAGTGGCCCCGTCCGCCATCGCGGCCGCCGGCGAGATGTGGACCGACCAGCAGCAAATGCAGCCCAACGGCGCGCCCCGGGCCCTGCGCGCCGAGGAGCTGGCCGCCGTACGCGACGAGTTTGTGCGCGGCGCGGAGCTGGCCATCGAAGCCGGCTTCGACGGCGTGGAGCTGCACGGGGCCAACGGCTACCTGCTCGAGCAGTTCCTGAGCCCCCGCAGCAACCAGCGCGCCGACGGGTACGGCGGCAGTGTGGCCAACCGCGTCCGCTTCGTGGTGGAGGTGGCCCGGGCCGTGGCCGACGCCATCGGGCCGGAGCGCACCGGGCTGCGGGTTTCGCCCTGGGGCCCGTTCAACGACATGGCGCATTACCCCGAAATCGAAGAAACCTACGCCCTGCTGGCCGGCGAGCTGCAAAAAATTGGCCTCGTGTACCTGCACCTCGTCGACCACGAGAGCATGGGGGCCCCGGCCGTGCCGGCCAGCACGGTGGCGGCCATCCGCCAGAAATTCACCAACAGCCTCATCCTCAGCGGCGGCTACACCACCGTGGCCCGCGCCGAGGAAGCCCTGGCCAGCGGCCGCGCCGACCTGGTGGCCTTCGGCCGCCCCTTCATCGCCAACCCCGATTTGGTGGAGCGCCTGCAAAACGGCCTGCCGCTGGCCCAGCCCGAGCCGGCCACCTTCTACGCCCCGGGCCCCAAGGGCCTGGCCGAAGGCTACATCGACTACCCCACCGCCGACGGCCAGCCGGCCGGCACGTTCTCGCCGGTGTACGGGGCGTAGGCCGGGTATTTTTTGGCAAAAAGCCTGCTTTTCGGTACCGGGAAGCAGGCTTTTTTCGGCCCGGTGCCGGGCAGAATAGCGCATT
Source organism: Hymenobacter sp. (assembly GCA_025353745.1). Classification (GTDB taxonomy): domain Bacteria; phylum Bacteroidota; class Bacteroidia; order Cytophagales; family Hymenobacteraceae; genus Hymenobacter. The sequence continues at coordinate 7,456 of JANXOE010000310.1, read as the reverse complement.
TTCTATTCTTTCGGGGCCGGGCGCAAACTGCTGGGGCCGGTTATCTTTGATGGTTTCAGGGCCTGCCTGTTATTTACGCTTCTATTTTTTTCTTTTTTCTGCATGGAACGCTTCACCGGCCTCATCGGCATTGCGCTGATTCTCGGCTCGGCCTTCGCCCTTTCCAACAACCGCCGCGCCATCAACTACCGCCTCGTGGGCACGGGGCTGGCCTTGCAGCTGGGCCTGGCCGTATTTATCCTGAAAACCAGCCTGGGGCAGCGCATCTTTCAGTTTTTGGGCGCGGCCATCACCAAAATTCTGGATTTCTCGAAGGAAGGCGCGGCGTTCGTGTTCGGGCCGCTGGTGAACAACACGGTGCTCGGCAAAGCTTTTGGGGCCGGCAACACGTTCATCTTCTTTTTCAGCATCATCCCCACCATCATTTTCGTGGCCGTGCTCGTGAGCATGGCCTACCACCTGGGCATCATGCAGCGCGTGGTGGCCGTGGTGGCGCGGGCCGTGCACTGGCTGATGGGCGTGAGCGGGGCCGAAGCCGTGAGCAACGTGGCCAGCACGTTCGTGGGCCAGGTCGAGGCGCAGATCATGATCAAGCCCTACCTGCCCGGCATGACGATGAGCGAGCTGCTGGCCAGCATGACCGGCTCGATGGCCTGCATCGCGGGCGGCGTGCTGGCCGTGTACATCGCCCTCGGCGTGCCGGCCCCCTACCTGCTGGCCGCTTCGCTGATGGCGGCCCCCGGGGCCCTCGTCATCTCCAAAATCGTGTGGCCCGAAACGGAAGTATCCGAAACCCAGGGCACGGTGAAGCTGGAAGTGAAAAAGCAGGACGCCAACCTGGTTGACGCCATCTCGCACGGCGCGTCCGACGGCATGAAGGTCGGGTTCAACGTGGTGGCCATGCTCATCGGCTTCATCGCCCTCATCGCCCTCGTCAACTATTTGCTCGGCAAAGTGGGGCTGTTCATCGGCCTGCCGCAGCTGAGCCTGAAGTTTATCCTGGGTTATCTTTTCGCGGGCTTCGCCTGGGCCATGGGCGTGCCGGGCAAAGACATCACCACCGTGGGCGGGCTGATGGGCACCAAGATGGTGCTCAACGAATTCGTGGCCTACCTCGACCTCACGGCCCTGCAAAAAGGCGCCAACGCGCTGTCGCCGAAGGCCCTGCTCATCGCCAGCTTCGCGCTTTGCGGCTTCGCCAATTTCAGCAGCATCGCCATCCAGGTGGGCGGCATCGGCGAGCTGGCGCCCTCGCGCCGGTCCGATTTGGCTAAATTGGGTTTCAAGGCTTTGATTTGCGGCACGTTGGCTTCTTATCTTTCGGCTACGCTGGCGGGGCTGCTGATGTAGCGGGCCCGGCGGACTTTTCCGGCGGAGCCGCTTTGGCCCGCCGCGCCGCATTTTTTCCGCTTCCGTTCCTCCTATGGCAAGTCTACCCACTGCCGCCCTCGCCGCCCCGCCCGTCCCCGACCTTTCCAATTCGTTCGACCGGGAAGCGTATTTTCAACCCGTGTCGTGGTTCTACGGGGCCTTTGGCCAGCTGCCGCGCCGCGAGGTGTACCAGCTGGCCACCCCCGACGCGCGGCAGGCCGTGCTCGACGCGCTGGCCGTCGACCACGACCTCGACCAAGCCACGGTGGTCCACTCGGTGTACCTGGAAAAGGCGGGCAAAGAGCCCGAGCTGAACCTGTACGCCCTCAACCTGGCCCCCCGGCTGCTGCTTTTGTTTTCCGACCGGGGCGTGTACGGCGACCGGGGCGCACAACTCTTTTACACCCCCGCCACCGACCCCGTGGCCCTGGCCCGGCTGCGGGCCCTGCTCGGGGCCCACCTCGAAGCCGGGCAACTGGAGCGCCAGCGCATTCAAGTGCTGCGGCTTTCGTACAACGACCTGGAATTCTCGCCGCTGCCCATCAAAATTCCGGTCCTCGACCTGGCCACCCACTACAACGACGACCTGCTGCCCGCCCACGAAACCATCGTACAGCGCTTGCAGCAGCCCGACGAGAAGGGCATCGTCATCCTTTACGGCCCCCCCGGTACGGGCAAAACCAGCTACATCCGCCACCTCTGCGGCCTCACCGACAAGCCCAAGCTGTTCATCCCGCCGAACCTGGCCGTGCGCATCGCCGACCCCGAGTTCATCAACCAGCTCCACGACAACACCAACTCCATCCTCATCATCGAGGACGCCGAGGAGCTGCTCACCAAGCGCGACGGCCCCGGCGGCAACGCCGTCAGCAACCTGCTGAACCTGTCGGACGGCCTGCTCTCCGACGGTTTCCACATCCAGATCATCTGCACCTTCAACACCGACCTGACCCGCATCGACAAGGCCCTGCTGCGCAAAGGCCGCCTCATTGCTTCTTACCATTTTGGCCCGCTCGCCCAGCCCAAGGCGCAGGCCCTGGCCACGGCCCTGGGCCAAACCGAGCCGCTGACGGAGGCGACTTCGTTGGCCGATATTTACAACCGCGAAAAAAATCACTTCATGAGCGCCCCCCCCACCGACGCCCGCATCGGTTTCGGGCGCGGCTAAAACCTGGCCAATACAAGGTTAGCACAAAAAAAGTATATTTTTGGCATTACAAAAAACCCGCGTTGCACGCTGCAACGCGGGTTTTTTGTTGACTTTGTTGGCTTAAAGATGTAATTGCCCTTCCGAGCGGAGCGCAGAAGCCGGGTTGAGGGGCCCCAGGTTCCGCGCTTTGCTTGGAAAGGCAATTAACCGGCTTTTATTTTACTTGCCGAAGAAAAAGTCAGCTTCGATTTGGGCGTTTTCGTCGGAGTCGGAGCCGTGGACGGCGTTGGCTTCGATGCTCTTGGCATATTTTTTCCGAATGGTGCCTTCGGCAGCCTGGGCCGGGTTGGTGGCCCCGATGAGGGTGCGGAAATCGGCCACGGCGTTGTCTTTTTCGAGCACGGCGGCCACGATGGGGCCGCTCGACATGTACTTCACCAGGTCCTGGTAGAAGGGGCGCTCCTTGTGAACGGCGTAAAATTCGCCGGCGCGCTCGGCCGTGAGGGTCAGTTTCTGAAGCTCTACGACGCGGAAGCCGCCGGCTTCCATCATGCCCAGGATGCCACCGATGTGGTTTTCCTGGACGGCGTCGGGCTTGATCATCGTGAACGTGCGGTTGGTGGCCATTGGGCGGGGGTAAATGAGAAAAAAGGAACAATGAAAGCACAAAAGTAGCCACAACTTGGGCGGGGCGTTGGCCGGGCCCGGGGCCGGATTGAACGGGCCCGGACGAACCTTCGCGGGCCACTTGGTTGTTGGGAACGGATTTCTTCCGACTTTTGCCGCCCGGTTTATCCTAAGGGTCCGGCCATTAGTTGTTTTATAGGCTTCTCACGCTATCGATGACCACCCCCCTTGCCGAGTTACAGGCGCTGCTCGCGCAGCCGCGCCAAATTTTTATCACCACCCACCACAAACCCGACGCCGACGCCCTGGGCTCGTCGCTGGCCTGGGCCGGCTACCTCAAGCAGCACGGCCACCACGTAACGGTGGTGACGCCCTCTGACTACCCCGCTTTCCTGAACTGGATGGTGGGCAACGACGAGGTGGTGGTGTACGACAAGCGCCAGAACGACCGCCAGGTGCGCGACCTGGTGCAGCGCGCCGAAATTATTTTCTGCCTCGACTTCAGCTGCCTGGGCCGCATCAACGAAATCGGGGAGTACGTGCGCAACGCCCCCGGCACAAAGGTGCTCATCGACCACCACCAGCAGCCGGAAGACTTCGCCGACATCAGCTTCTCGAACCCGGGCGCGGCGGCCACGGCCGAGCTGGTCTTCGAGATCATCCGCGACTTGGGCGACCAGGCGCAGATCACGAAAGACATGGGCGAGGCCCTGTACGCGGGCATCATGACGGACACGGGCTCGTTTCGCCACCCCAGCACCTCGCGCAACGTGCACCTGATCATCGCCGAGCTGCTGAGCGCCAACATCGACCTCTCGTCCGTGCACCGCCGCATCTACGACTCGCACTCCGAAATCCGGCTGCGCTTCCTGGGCTTCGTGCTGAAGGAAAAGCTGGTCGTCAACCGCGAGTTCAACACCGCTTACATCGCCATCACCAAGGACGAGCTGCGCCAGTACGAGAGCAAAACCGGCGACACCGAAGGCCTCGTCAACTACGCGCTCAGCATCGAGGGCATCGTGTTTGCGGCCATTTTCATCGACCGGGGGCCGGCCGTGAAGATTTCTTTCCGCTCGGTGGGCGACTTTTCGGTGAGCGACTTCTCGCGCCAGCACTTCGAGGGCGGCGGCCACCACAACGCCGCCGGCGGCATCAGCTACCAGCCGCTCGACGCCACCGTGGCGCGCTTCCTGGGCCTGCTGCCCCAGTACAAAGAGCAGCTAACGGGCGAGCCGGTGGCCGCCGCACCGCCCGTGGCCTAGCCGGGCGTACCTTTGCCTCCGAATCCGTTTTTCCTTTCATTTTAACAAATTCATGCGTTCACCCTTCCGCTCTGGGCGGCACCTGGCCCTGGGGGCCGGCTTGCTGGGCCTCCTGTTTTCCACCGCGGCCTGCGACAAACTCGGCGGGGCCGGGGGCTTCACCAAAACGAAGTCGGGCATCGAATACAAAATCTTTAAAAAGGTGGGCACCAAGTACGAGCTGCGCAGCATCAGCGGCGACACGGACCCGACCTATAAAGACCGGGTGGGCAAGTTCCTGACCGCCTACATCGACACCCGCACCGGCAAGGACTCGGTGCTCGAAAGCACCCGCACCAAGTTTCAGGGCGCGGTGGTGCCGCTGCCCCTCCAGGAGGTGAAGCGCAAGGGCAACCCCGACGAGGCGTTTGCCCTGCTGCAGCCCGGCGACAGCGGCGTGTTCCGCTTCAACGCCGACTCGCTCTTCAAGCCCCAGGGCCGTCCGGTGCCCCCGTTCCTCAAGAAAGCCGGCAACGTGGTGGTGCTGCACGTGGCCACCCGCGCGCTCATCGACCAAGCGGCCGCCATGGCCATGCAGCAGGAATTGCAGCAGAAAATGATGGCCGAGCAGCAGCGCCAGATGATGGCCTTCGCCGGCGACCAGCTGAAGAAGGACGACGCCACGCTGCAAGGCTACATCAAATCGAAAAACCTGACGGGCCTGAAAAAGACGCCCTCGGGCATTTACTACGTGATTACGGCCCCCGGCACCGGCCCCGTGGCCAAGCAAGGCCAGACGGTGACGATGAAGTACACCGGGGCCCTGCTCGACGGCAAAGTGTTCGACGCGTCGGACCGCCACCCGGGCGCGCCGTTCGAGTTTCCGCTGGGCCAGGGCAAGGTGATTCCGGGCTGGGACGAGGCCGTGGCGCTGCTCAACAAAGGCAGCAAGGCCACGTTCCTGATTCCGTCCACGCTGGCCTACGGGCAGCAGGGCGCCGGGGCCGACATTCCGGCCAATTCGCCGCTGCGCTTCGACGTGGAGCTGGTCAACGTTAAATAATGCTGCGGAACCGGGCCGGCAACGCTCCCGTTGTTCGGCGTGGAACTGCTTACTGTTTCATAATAATCAATTCGATGCGCAAGCTATTTCGTTCGTCTGCCCAAGCCTGGCTGCTGGGCTTATTCGCGCTCTGCGCCTCCCCGGCGCTGTTGAGCTGCAACAAATCCAACGACGACGCTAACAACAACGCGTCCGTCAAAGCGGCCCGGGAGCACGAGGATAAGTACAAGATCATCGACGATTCCATTATCCAGGACTACCTCAAGCGGCACAAATACACCGCCACCAGCTACCAGCGCACGGCCTCGGGCCTGTACCTGGTGACGCTGAAGGCCGGCACGGGCGCGCAGGTAGCTGCCGGCAACAAAGTGACGGTGAAGTACACCGGCAAGTTTGTGCGCGCGGCGGACGAAAACAAGGTGTTCGACACTTCCGACCACCCGGCGTCCGGCTCCACGCCGGCGAGCACCAGCTACACCTTCACGGCCGGCGACATCAACCTGATTCCGGGCTGGACGGAAGGCACGCTGCTCATGCACAAGGGCGACCGCAAGCTGCTGCTCGTGCCGTCGTACCTGGCCTACGGGCCGGCGGGGGCCATCAACCGGAACACGAACACGTACGTTATCGCGCCCGACACCCCGATTTTGTTTGACATGGAAATCCTGACCGTTGTGCCCTAGCGGCGAACGGCCCCGGGTTGCCCGCACCCCGTTCCGCGCTTGCTGCGGGGCGGGGTGCGTTTTTTAGTAGCCGGGCAAGCCCCGAAAACCGGGGGCCCCGGTTTGATCTTTTCAAGCAGTTTTGTTAGCCGCACGGGGGTTTCGTGAGATTCCCGCGGTGCGTCCCCTGATGAATAAACGCTCCTTTATGCTTTCCTTTCACTCTTTTCGCAGCCCTGCCATGCGTTTTTGGATGATGACGACGGCCGCGCTGCTGGCCGGCCGCCTGGCTTCGGCCCAGGCCCCTGCGGCCCCGACGGCCCCCGCGGCCCCGGGCACGGGCCGCACCGCCAGCGGCATCGACTACCAGCTGTTTCGCAAAGGAGCCGACGGCCGCTTCGCGCCCCGGCCCCTGGCCGTGCCCGCCGATGCGCCGTACGCCAGCCGCGCCGGGCAGTTCCTCACCGTGTTCCTGGAATTCCGCACCGGGCGCGACTCGCTGCTGATGAGCAGCCGCCGCGTGCAGCCCCGGCCGCAGCCGTTTCCGCTGCTGCCCGCCCCGCCCGCCGGCACGCTGGAGGAAGCCGTGGCCCTGCTGCTGCCCGGCGACAGCGCCGTGTTTCGCCTGCCGGCCGATACGCTGTTTGCCAAAACCTTCCAGGGCCAGCCCGTGCCGCCGTTCGTGCGGCGCGCCGGCAACGTGTTGGTGGTGGCGGTGCGCGCCTTCGAGCTGCTGAGCCGCGAGCAGCTGACGGCCCGCGAGCAGCAGCTGCGCGCCGAGCAGGCCAAGGCCACCGCCGCCCAGTCGGCCCAGCAATTGGCGAAGGACAACGCCCGCATCCTGGCCTACCTCAAAAAAAACAAGCTGGTGGCCCGCAAAACGCCCGGCGGCACCTACTACGTCATCACCAAAGCCGGCAAGGGGCCCCTGCCCAAAAAGGGCCAAACCGTGAGCGTGCTCTACAAGGGCAGCCTGCTGGCCACCGGCAAGGTGTTCGACGCTTCGGCCCAGCACGGCAACGTGCCGATTGACTTCCCGCTCGGCACCGGCCAGGTCATTCCGGGTTGGGACCAGGGCATTGCCGCGCTGCCCAAGGGCAGCAAGGCCGTGCTGCTCATCCCCTCGCCCCTGGGCTACGGGACGCGCGGCGCCGGCCCAGACATTCCGGCCAACGCCGTGCTGCGCTTTGAGGTGGAGCTGGTGGGCGTGAAGTAATGCCGGGGCGCGGGGCCTGCCCCGGTCAACCAAGCCAGGACAGAGAGTTTCAAGCCGAAACCCAGGGTTCCAAAGCCCGGGAAGGCCATCTTTCGGGCGAAAGATGGCCTTCCCGGGCTTTGGAAC
>JANXOE010000304.1 GCA_025353745.1 Hymenobacter sp. | reverse complement strand
GTGCTGACGTACGACGACGCCATCGACGCGGACCTGGACAACGTGGTGCCGGCCCTCGATTCGCTGCAGCTGCGGGGCACCTTTTACCTGATTGGCGCTTCGCCGGCGGTGGCCCACCGGGTTGCCGAGTGGCGGCGAGCGGCCCAGCACGGGCACGAGCTGGGCAACCACACGCTGTTTCACCCCTGCGACGGCCGGCGGCCCAACCGCAGCTGGGTCAGCCCCGACCACGACCTGAGCACCTACACGACGGGCCGGGCCGTGGACGAAATTCGGGCCAACAATACCCTGCTGGCCGCCATCGACGGGAAGAGCGCCCGCACGTTTGCCTACCCGTGCGGCGACCGGCAGACGGGCAACGCCTTTTTCTTCGACCAGTTGAAAAACGATTTCGTGGCGGCCCGGGGCCCCGACCCGGGCTTGCAAACGCCCGCCCAGGTGCAGCTGGACAACATCCATTGCTACGGCATCAACGGCGAATCGGCCGAGTACCTGATTGATTTGGTGAAAAAGGCCCAGCAATCGCACACGCTGCTGGTTTTCACGTTCCACGGGGTGGGCGGGGGCCACGTCATCAACGTCGGCCTGCCGGCGCACCGCCAGCTGCTGCGCTACCTCCGGGCGCACGAAAAAGACATCTGGGTGGCCCCCATGGTGGAAGTGGCCGAAAAGATCAAGGCGTACCAGCAGAGCGCATCCAACGGCAAACAGCCTTAACGCAGGGCCCCAGCAGGGCCGCGCTGAACCGAGCCGTCAGCGGAGAATTGGCAGGGGGAGCCCAACGGCTGCGGGCGCTCAGTTGCGCACCGCAATCAGCAGGCTCAATTCTTTGTAGCGCATGTTGTATTTCTTGCCGATGGCGGCGTTGGTAAGCGAGCCGCGGTAGATGTAGACGCCGGCGCGGAAGTGCTCGTTGGTGAACAGCACTTCGTTGATGCCGCCGTGCTGGTGAATTTCCTGCAAAATCGGGGTGAAGATGTTGCTCAGGGCGTTGGTGGCGGTGCGCGGCACGCGGGAGGCGATGTTGGGCACGCAGTAGTGCACCACGTCGTACTTGCGGAAAACGGGCTGCGAGTGGCTGGTCATCTCGCTGGTTTCGAAGCAGCCGCCCTGGTCGATGCTCACGTCGATGACGATGGAGCCGGGGGCCATGCTGGCCACCATCTCTTCGGGCACCATGAACGGGATGCGGCCGTCTTCGACGGTGAGGGCCCCGATGACCACGTCGGCCCGGCGGATTTGCTGGCTCAGGGCAAACGTGTCGAGCGTGCTGGTGTAGAGCTGGGTGCCCAGGTTGTGCTTGAGGCGGCGCAGCTTGTAGAGGTGGTTGTCGAACACCTTCACCTCGGCCCCGAGGCCAATGGCGGCGCGGGCGGCGTACTCGGCCACCGTGCCGGCCCCCAGGATGACGACCTGCGAGGGCGGCACCCCCGTGATGCCGCCCAGGATGATGCCCTTGCCCTCGTTGGAGCGGGCCAGGTACTCGGCCGCCACCAGCATCACCGTCGAGCCAGCGATTTCGCTCATGGCCCGCACCACGGGCATGGCCCCCGAGGGGTCGCGGATGAACTCGAAGCCGATGGCGTTCACCTTCTTGCGTTGCAGGGCGGCGATGTACTCGGCGGTGAGGGTGCCCATTTGCAGGGCCGAAATCAGGGTTTGGCCGGGGCGCAGGTACTCAATTTCGTCGCGCGTGGGCGGGGCCACCTTCAGCACGATGTCGGCCTGAAACACCTCCTGCGGGGAGTACACGACCTGGGCCCCGGCTTCGGAGTAGTTGTGGTCGGAGTACTTGCTGGGCTCGCCGGCCCCGGCTTCGAGCACCACTTCGTGGCCGGCCGTGACGAGGTGCTGCACGGCTTCGGGCGTGAGCCCCAGCCGGTTTTCCTGGAGCGTGGTTTCGCGCGGCAAGCCGATGAACAGCTTGCGCTTGCGCGTTTCCACGGCCAGCGTCGACTCCTGGGTGAAGTAGGCGCGGCTGGTCGCGAGCGACTCAAAACCGGTGGGTAGTTGTTCGGGCATGGGTGGGAGCAAAACGAGGGCCCCGGGGCGGAGAATCAGCTGGCCAATTCTGCCGTTCTCAGGCCTCGTTTCGGGTTTTCAGGGAGATTTCGCGGGATTCGGGGCCCGTGGGGATGACAGTGATTTCGAGCCGGGGCACGGGCAGCAGCGCTTCAACGCGGGCCGGCCACTCAACCAAGCAAAGATACCCCGAATCGAAGTACTCGGCGGCCCCGATGCGGGCGGCTTCGTCCACGGAATCGATGCGGTAAAAATCGAAGTGGTACACCGGGGCCCCGCGCCCGTCGCGGTACTCGTTTACCAAGGCAAACGTGGGGCTGCTGATGTCGTCTTCGACGCCCAACGCCGCGCCCAGCGCCCGGATGAGCGTGGTTTTGCCGGCCCCCATCTCGCCCTCGAACGCCACCACGGTGCAGCCGCTGGCGGCAATGGCCGCGGCCAGCTGGCGGGCGGCGGCGGGAAGGCCGGCGAGCGCGGCAACGGACAAGTGAAGGACTGGCATTCGGCAAAAATACCAGCGCCCCGGCACTTGGCGCACCGCAGCGCCGAGGTTCGCGAAACTTTGCCCTACCTTGGCGGTCCGATTGTCCTTCCTCCTTCCACTATTTCGGTCGGGATTAACGGCTTGACCGCGACCCGCCGGGGCCCCGCCGATGCGGGGACCGGGCCGGCACCGGGCCGGAAACCACCCGCTGATTTTTCCAGTTGACGACCGGCCGCCCCCGCCAGGCGGCCTGCCTTTCCGTGCTCCATTTATTGCGACGCCTATGCCCAATTCTACCTTGGTCCGGCCACTTTACGTCATCACCCGTTGCGTAGGGGCCGCCGGGCTGCTCCTGACGGTCCCGCAAACGGGCTTCGGGCAAGCCAGCCCCGCCGCGCGGGCCACCGTGAGCGGCACCGTGGCCACGGCCCTGGGGGCCCCCATTGGTTTTGCCACGGTCACGCTGCACCGGGCCGCCGACTCGGCGGTTGTCAAGGCCGAGTTCACCAGCGGCCAGGGAGCTTTCCGGCTGGAGGCCCCCGCAGGCGGGCGCTACCGGGTGTCGGCCGCGCAGGTAGGGTTTCAGCGCGGCTGGAGCCCGGCGTTTGAGTTGCCGGCGGCCGGCGTGTCCCTGCCCTCCTTCGTGCTGATAAACAGCGCCAACACGGCGCTTCAGGAAGTGGCGGTGACGGCCGCCCGGCCGCTGTACGAGCGCCTGGCCGACCGCACCGTGCTGAACGTGGAAGGCAGCGCGCTAGCGGCCGGGGCCACTGCCCTCGACCTGCTGGGCCGGGCCCCCGGCGTGGCCCTGGACGCGGGCGACAACCTGAGCCTGCGCGGGCGCCAGGGCCTGCTGGTGCTGCTCGACGGCAAGCGCCTGGCCCTGAGCGGGGCCGAGCTGGCCGACCTGCTGCGCGCCCTGCCCGCCGAGCAGCTCCGCAGCATCGAGCTGATTACCAACCCGCCCGCCAGCTACGACGCGCAGGGCACGGCCGGCGTTATCGCCATCCACCTCAAAAAAGACCAGCGCCTGGGCACCAACGGCAGCGCCAACGCCAGCTACGGCCGCGGCCGGTACGGCAAGTTCACGGGCGGGGGGGCCCTGAACCACCGCGCCAAGAAGCTCAACGCCTTCAGCAGCTACGCTTACACCGACCGGCGCGGGTTTTTGCAGATTGATTTTCAGCGGCAGTTTGCGCCGGTGGGGGGCCCGGCCCGCAGCAGCGCGCAGGCCAACGACCAAACCAGCCGCTTGCAGTCGCACAGCCTGAAGGCGGGGCTCGACTACACGCTCTCGGCCCGCACGCTGCTGGGCGTGGCCGTGAGCGGCCTGGCCAGCCAGGTTAACAGCCTGACCTACAATCAATCGAATGGGTACGACGGCGGCGGCACCCACGACGTCCGCTTGCACTCGGCCACGGCCCAGGACGTGCATCGCCCCAACGGCACCGCCAACCTGAACCTGCGCCACACCTTTGCCGACTCGGCCGGGGCCGCCGTGCTTTCCGCCGATGCCGACTACGCCCGCTACGACACCCACCGGCTGACGGACCTGGCCACGGCCTACGACCAGCCCAGCGGCTTGCCCAGCTGGCTCGCCGGCGACCAGCGCAGCGCCCTGGCCATCGCGTCGCTCAAGGCCGACTACAGCCGGCCCCTGCCCCACCGCTTCCGCCTGGAGACCGGGGCGAAGACAACCAGCGTGCGCTCGGACAACGACGTGGCTTTCGACCGCACGCAGGACGGCGTTACGACGCGGGATTTGGCCATTTCCAACGAGTTTCATTACGACGAGAACGTGAACGCGGCTTACGCGAGCCTGAGCCACCCCGGGGCCCGCACCGCCCTGCAAGCCGGCCTGCGCGCCGAGCAAACCAATACCCGGGGCCGCCAGCCGGCCGATACCGCGCGCTTCGAGCGGCACTATTTTCAGCTGTTTCCCAGCGCCTCGGTGCAGTACACGCCCAACAGCCGCCACACCCTGGCGCTAGCCCTGAGCCGCCGCATCCAGCGGCCCGTGTACGCCCAGGTGAACCCGCTGCGCAACTACCTCGACGCCACGTCCTACGGCGCGGGCAACCCCCGCCTGGGCCCCGAAACCAGCTACAACCTGGAACTGACCCACACCTTCCGCCAGAAATTCACGACCGGCCTCAGCTACAGCCGCACCGACCAGCCCATCGTGAACGTGGTGCAGCCCGCCCCCGACGGCAACCAACTGGTGGTGAACCGCTTTGTTAACCTCAATACCCAGAACTATTACGCCCTCACGCTCACGGCCCCGCTGGCGCCCACGCCGTGGTGGAATCTCTACGGCAACGCCGTGCTCTACTACGCCCGTTTCACGGGCGTGCTGGCCGGCACCGCGCCCAGCAACCACCGGCCCGCCCTCACCCTCTCGGCCAACAACGCCTTTACGCTGCCCCGGGGCTGGTCGGGCGAGCTGAACGGCAACTTTCAATCGGGCGAAACCTTTGGCTTTGAGACGGTACGGCCCCGGGGCCAGGTAGCGGCCGGGGTTCAGAAAAGCTTGTGGGCCAAACAGGGCACCGTGCGGCTGGCCGTGGCCGATGCCTTCTACACCGCGCCCATCCGGTCGGCGTCCACGTACGCCACCTTCTCGGAAAGCTACTTTCTGCGGCAGGATTCGCGCTTTGCTACCCTGGCCCTCACGTACCGCTTCGGCAGCGCCAAGGTGGCCGGGGCCCGCAAGCGCGCGGCGGGCGCGGAGGAAGAAATTCGCCGCGCCGGCAGCGGGCAGTAAGGGAGGGTTGCTCCGAGCGCGGCGAGAAATCCGGGGATGTTTCGGGTTCACCCAGATTTCTCGCCGCGCTCGGAACGACAGGTTGGAGGCGTTGGGGGCAACCAGGCCGGGCCGCCGGTTGTTGCGCGGGCGATACCTTCGCCGCGCCAACCGGCCCCACCTCCCAACCCCTCATGAAAATATCCCAACTGGCCGCCGGCCTCACCGGCTCCGAAATCATTAAAATTGGCAACGAAGTAAGCGAGATGGTGCGCCAGGGCGCGGCCATCTGCAACCTGACCATCGGCGACTTTGACCCCGCGCTGTTTCCCATTCCCGAAGGCTTGCAGGCCGGCATCATCGAAGCCTACGAGCAGCACCAAACCAACTACCCGCCCGCGCCCGGCATCGCCGAGCTGCGCCAGGCGGCAGCCGATTTTCTGCGCCAGCGGCTGGGCCTCCACTACACGCCCGCCGAGTTTTTGGTGGCCGGCGGCTCGCGCCCGCTCATTTACGCCGCCTACCGGGCCATGGTGGACGCCGGCGACCGGGTAATTTTCCCGGTGCCGTCGTGGAACAACAACCACTACTGCCACCTCACCGGGGCCGTGCCCGTGGCGGTGCCCACCCGGCCCGACGCCGATTTCATGCCCACCGCCGCCGACCTGGCCCCCCACCTGCCCGGGGCCACCCTGCTGGCCCTGTGCTCGCCGCTGAACCCCACCGGCACGGTGTTCACGAAAGCCGCGCTGGAAGAGATTTGCGACCTGGTACTGCTGGAGAACCAGCGCCGGGGCCCCGATGAGAAGCCCCTCTACATTCTCTACGACCAGATTTACTGGCTGCTTACCTTCGGTGAAACGCAGCATTTCGACCCGGTGAGCCTGCGCCCGGCGTTGCGCGACTACGTGATTTACATCGACGGGCTCTCGAAGTGCTTTGCTGCCACCGGCGTCCGCGTGGGCTATGCCTTCGGCCCGGCCGTGGTCATCGACCAGATGAAGTCCATTCTGGGCCACGTCGGGGCCTGGGCCCCCAAGGCCGAGCAGGTAGCCGCCGCCAAATTCCTGCCCCAGGCAGCCGCCGTCGACTGCTACCTCGACGGCATCAAAGCCGGCCTGCAACGCAGCTTGCAAACGCTCTACGACGGCTTGCAAGCCCTCGAAAGCCAGGGCTACCCCGTGGCCGCCATCGCGCCAGCCGGGGCCATCTACCTCACTGCCCGCATCGATGTGCTGGGCCGCACCACGCCCACCGGCCAGCTGCTGGCCACCACCAAAGACCTGACTTCCTACCTCATCCAGGCGGCTGGGCTGGCCGTGGTGCCGTTCAGCGCCTTCGGAACCGGCGCCACCGACCCGTGGTTCCGCCTCTCGGCCGGGGCCGAATCGGTGGCTTCCATCGAAGCGGCGCTGCCCCGGCTGCGCACGGCCCTGGACGCGCTGGGGCCGGCACAATAGCAGCCGACACATTTATTAGATTTATTAAACGGCAAACCAAAAAATGCGACAAAAACTGCCGTTCAAAATCTTAGAAGCTGTTTGAGTTAAGTGCTTGCTCAGAATTAAGCGAAATTCCTTCTAAATCCCTACCGGTTCCCCCACTATTTCTTTCTCCACCCATTTCCCATCCTCGCGCATCAGCTCAATTAATTCATCCACGGCCCGTTCTTCCGGCACGGATTTTTTGATGACTTCCTGGCCGCGGTAGAGGGCGATTTTGCCTTTGCCCACGCCCACGTAGCCGTAATCGGCGTCGGCCATTTCGCCGGGGCCGTTCACGATGCAGCCCATGATGCCAATCTTGATCCCCTTCAGGTGGTCGGTGCGCTTGCGGATCGTGGCGGTGGTTTCCTGCAAGTCGAACAGCGTGCGGCCGCAGCTGGGGCAGCTGATGTACTCGGTTTTGCTCATGCGGGTGCGGGCCGCTTGCAAGATGCCGAACGAGAGCTGGTTGAGGCCGTCGAGGCGGGTTAGCCACTCCTCCTGCGACGCCTCGGGCAGCCGCTCGGTGCCCAGCACGATGCCGTCGCCGAAGCCGTCGATGAGCAGGCCCCCGATGTCGGTGGCGGCGTCGAGCTGCGTTTGTTCGGCCGGTTGCAGCGGGTAGGCCCGGCAAATGACGACGGGACAGGTTACGCCGTGGTTGAGCAGCTCGAAAAACGCCCGCCGCATCTCGGGCATCGCGTGGGCGTTGGTGGTGGCGAGCACCAGCACCACGGTGCGGTCGGCGCGCAGGCGCTGCAGCAGGGGGCCGTCGAGCGCGTCCAGGCCCACCAGCAGGAAGTTGAGCTGCGGGTGAAAACCCCCGGGCTCCCGGCTTTCCAGGTAGCGGTCGGCGGTCAGGAGCGGGTAGTGATCCGGCCGGCGGCCGCCGTCGAGCCACGCGGTGCAGGTCACGATTTCCTTCAGGCCGTTGGGCAGCATGAACGGCACCGGCCGCTCGCCGGTGTAGACGTAGTCGGCTCCTTGGTCCGACATCTGGAACTTGTCCAGGAATGGCGTGTAGAGGTGGCCCGCCGCGCGCAGATCGCCGTATTCGAGGCGGGGCAGGCGCGCGGTTTCGGCGATGACGCGCGGCACGTTGAGCCCTCCGAAATTCAGCACTTCGTGCGTGGCGCGGCGCAGGTATTGGAACGGATTGATGGGCGCCTCGCCCACCAGCGGCCGGATGGGCCGGGCCGTGGCGGCGCGGCCCGTGTAGCGGTCAATCAGCGCCCGGGCCACGGGGGCCTCGGCTTCGGGGGCCTCGGTGAGGCTCACGCGCACGGTATCGCCCAGGCCGTCTTCGAGCAGCGTGCCGATGCCCACGGCGCTCTTGATGCGGCCGTCCTCGGCCTCGCCGGCCTCCGTCACGCCCAAATGCAGCGGGTAGGGCTGCAGGCCCTCTTCGTCCAGCTTTTGCACCAGCAGGCGGTAGGCCTGCACCATCACCTGGGTGTTGCTGGCCTTCATGCTCAGCACCACGTCGTAGTAGTTTTCTTCCTCGCAGAGGCGCAGAAATTCCAGGGCCGACTCCACCATGCCGAGCGGCGTGTCGCCGTAGCGGCTCAGGATGCGGTCCGACAGCGAGCCGTGGTTGGTGCCGATGCGCATGGCCGTGCCGTACTGCTTGCAAATTTTCACCAACGGCCGGAACCGCTCGCGGATGCGCTCCACCTCGGCGGCGTAGCTGGCGTCGGTGTATTCGATTTCCTCAAATTTTTTCTTGTCGGCGTAGTTGCCGGGGTTCACGCGCACTTTTTCCACGATGCGGGCGGCCAATTCGGCGGCATTGGGCGTGAAGTGGATGTCGGCGATGAGCGGCACGTTGCAGCCCCGCTTGCGCAATTCCTTCTTGATTTCCAGCAGGTTCTGGGCTTCTTTCACGCTGGGGGCCGTGATGCGCACGTACTCGCAGCCGGCCGCTACCATGCGCAGCGTCTGCTCCACCGAGCCCAGCGTGTCCATCGTGTCCACGGTGGTCATGCTCTGCACGCGGATGGGAAAGTCGCCGCCCATCGGCACCCCGCCGATGTTCACCACGCGGGCCACGCGGCGCCGGTACTCGGTCAGGCTGGGGCAATAAGTCTTGTTCATAACCAAAAAACTACGGGCCGGCGGCGAAAGTTGCGCGGCCACACAAAGGTAACTTCGGTCAGTTGTCGGGCGGGCCCCGACGCCGCACCAGCTGGCGGGGCCCTTGCCGCGGTTTCGCAGCCGGAGCACAACCCTGTAAAGCCCCGCCCCGTCGCACCTCCCCCGCCGATGCGCACGCTACCGGCGCGCACGCCCAGGCGCGAAGGGCCACGTCTCCGCCCCCGCTCCCGGTTCGTGCAATCGGGCCGATGAAGTAGCTAAAGGCCGCTCCGCCGATCGTGGGCAAGGGCGGGGCCCGGCGAATGCAAGGCGAGGCGGCGGTGGCGGGCAGAAGGCTGGCGGTTGCAGCAAGAGTCCGGCATCGCCACCCCTTAATTCTTATGAAAGCCCTAAACAACGAGAAAAGTCACAACAATCTCGTCTATAATTATTCAAATATAATTTTTTACAAAATTCATCTGAATATGAATGCAATAGTATAGATTTAACATAAATTTATGGAGTAGGGGGCCCTCTTTAAAGTTAAGCAACGTGTAGAAAAAGCGGCATATGGTATAACGCACTACTCCTCATGCCCCCCGCTTGGCTTTCAGTTCAGCTGCGGATGGGGGCGGGCCGGCGGGCCTTCGGTACGCATTC
>JANXOE010000276.1 GCA_025353745.1 Hymenobacter sp. | reverse complement strand
CGAAACCAACGCCCGCCCGCCCCTGGCCCAGCTCCAAGCCACCTACATGGCCAAGCTGCACGACCCGGTGGTGTTCGTGTCAGCCCAAACCAAGGAAAACCTCGACGAGCTGCGCCAGCTGCTGGGCCAGCGCGTGGCGGCGCTGCACCAGCAGCGCTACCCGCACGCCGCCGGGGCGGGCGAGTAGCGCTGCTGGGCTACTTGCCGGCCACGGCGCTCATGCCGGCTTCGGCCACGGCGTGGTCGTCTTCCACGGTGCTGCCCGACACGCCGATGGCCCCGATGACCTGGCCGCTGCCGTCCTGGATGGGCACGCCGCCGGGGAAGGTGATGAGGCCGCCGTTGGAGTGCTCGATGTGGTAGAGCGGGCCCCCAGGCTGCGAGAGCGCGCCGATGGCCCCGGTGGGCATATCGAAGTAGCGGGCGGTGCGGGCTTTTTTCAGGGCGATGTCGAGCGAGCCCAGCCAGGCGCCGTCCATGCGGGCGAAGGCCACGAGGTTGGCCCCGCCGTCGACCACGGCGATGTTCATTTTGACGCCCATTGCCAGGGATTTCTGGTGGGCGGCGTGCACGGCGGCTTGGGCTTGCGCAAGGGTAATGTTCATGGGGTACGGGTAAAATTGGGTGAGAAGGGTAAACGGCTTTTATCAGTAACCGGATTGCGGGGGGCCTGGTTGGCCGCAATTGCCGGGTTGCGACGATGCCCGGCCGACTTTGCGACGATACCGGGTTTTGCCGGCCCCGTGGCCCGCCGCCGGGCCCCGCGCCCGACCTTTGCGCCATGCACACCCTTGCCCAACTCCGCGCCGGCCAGCTGGCCGGCCTCACCCGCCTCGACCTTTCCGAAGGGCTGACGGAATTTCCGTCGGAGATTTTCGACCTCGCTGACTCGCTCGAAATCCTCAACCTTTCGGGCAACGCCCTCACGGCCCTGCCCGCCGACTTCGGGCGGCTGCACCGGCTGCGCGTGCTGTTTTGTTCCGATAACCAATTCACCGAAGTGCCCGCCGTGCTGGGCCAGTGCCCGCACCTGAGCATGGTGGGCTTCAAAGCCAACCAGATCCGGACGCTGCCCGCCGGGGCCCTGCCGCCGGCCCTGCGCTGGCTCATCCTCACCGACAACCGGCTCGAAGCCCTGCCGCCCGAGCTGGGCCAGTGCCAGCACCTGCAAAAGCTGATGCTGGCCGGCAACCGCCTCACCCACCTGCCCGCCGAGCTGGCCAACTGCACCCGCCTCGAGCTGCTGCGCCTGGCCGCCAACCGCCTCGAAGCCCTGCCCGCGTGGCTGCTGGAGCTGCCGCGCCTGGCCTGGCTGGCCTACGCCGGCAACCCGCTCGGCGCGCCCGCTGAGGCTGCCAGCGAAGCCCAACACCCAATCGAGCACATCGATTGGGACCGGCTGGCGCTGGAAGAGCCGCTGGGCGAAGGCGCCTCGGGCGTCATCTACCGGGCGCAGTGGCAGCCGGGCCCCGACCAGCCGCCGCAAGCCGTGGCGGTGAAGGTTTTCAAAGGCGCCGTGACCAGCGACGGGCTGCCGCACAGCGAGCTGGCCGCCTGCATCGGCGCCGGGGCCCACCCCAACCTGATTCCCGTCGCCGGCAAAATTGCCCATCACCCCACCGGCGCCGAGGGCCTGGTGATGGCCCTGGTCGACCCGGCCTTCGCCAACCTGGCCGGGCCGCCCAGCCTGGCCACCTGCACCCGCGACGTGTACGGCCCCGGCGCGGCGTATGGGCTCGCGGCCGTGCTGCGCCTGGCGCGGGGCGTGGCAGCGGCGGCGGCGCACTTGCACGCCCGGGGCATTCTGCACGGCGATTTGTACGCCCACAACGTGCTCCACACCGCCGACGGCACGGCCCTGCTCGGCGACTTCGGCGCGGCCGGCTTCTTCGAGCCCGACGGCCCCGCGGCCCCCGCCCTGCAACGCCTGGAGGTGCGCGCCTTCGCCTGCCTGCTCGAAGAGCTGCTGGCCCGCTGCAACGCGCCCGCCACCTCGCAAGTGGTGCGGGCCCTGCGCGATTTGCAAAGCCGCTGCGCCCAGCGCCACGCGGCCGCCCGGCCGCTGTTCGCCGAGATTGTGGACGCGCTGGACGCGGCCGGCGACAGCGGTCGGCGCCGCGCCGCTAGGGCCCCGGAGTCGGAGCCGGAGCCGCTGGGTACTGATTGAGCAGCTTGAGGAGCACGCCGTTGGTCCACCCGAAGCCGTCTTGCAGCGGGTATTCGCCACCGCCGGCCGTGAGCTTGGTGTCGACCACGTTGTACTTCTCGAGCAGCTTGCCGGTTTGCGCAAACACGCGCACGTTCAGGGCCGTCCAGCGCTGGGCCACGGTGCGGGCCAGGTCGCGGTGGCCGTAGCGGGCCAGCCCCTCAATGGCCAGCCATTGCAAGGGGGCCCAGGCGTTGGGCGCGTCCCACTGCTGGTGGGTGGCGGCCAGGGTCGTGACCAGGCCCCCGGGCCGGAGGAATTTGGTGCGCAGGCCGGCCGCCACCTGCCGGGCCTGGGGGGCCGTGGCCAGCCCGAAGGCCAGCGGGAACACCGCGGCCAGCGTTTGGTGCGCCGAGGGCCGGCCCAGCCGCCAGTTGTAGTCCACGAACCAGCCCAGGCGCGGGCTCCAGCAGTACTGGAGCAGGGCCTGCCGCCGCCGGGCCGCCAGGGCCCGAAACTCCCGGGCCCGGGGCGCGTTGGCTTGCAGCTCGTAGCTGCGGGCCAGCAGCTGCTCGGTGCGGTAGAGCAGGCAGTTGAGGTCGACGGGCACGAGGTCGGTGGTTTGGATGGCCCCCAGCGTGCCGGCCGGCCCGAACCAGCGGCTGCTGAAATCCCAGCCCGAGGCGGCCGCGGCGCGCACGTTGCGATAGAACTGCGCGGCCGGCTGCGGGCTCAGGCGCTGGGCGGCCACGTCTTCGGCGTACGACTCTTCGCGGGGCTCGGTGCTGGCGTCCCAGTAGCGGTTGAGCACCGCCCCGCCCGGCAGGCGCACCACGGGGCCCTGCGCCCGGCCGGCGGGCACGGCGGCGGCGTGGGCCATCCAGTAGCGGTACTCGCGCAGCATGGGGCCCTGGTAGCGGCGCAGCACGGAGTCGCCCTCGGTTTGAGCCAGCAGGGCCACCATGGCCGCAAAAAACGGCGGCTGCGAGCGGGTGAGGTAGTAGGTGCGGTTGCCGTTGGGCACGAAGCCGTAGCGCCCGATCAGGTAGGCGAAGTTGTCGAGCATGTGCCGCATCAGCGCGGTGCGGTGGCTTTCCTGCAGGCCGAGCATGGTGAAGTACGAATCCCAGTAGTACACCTCGCGGAAGCGCCCGCCGGGCACGAGGTAGGGGTGCGGCAGCGGCACCAGCGACGAGCCGGCCACGGCCCCCGCCGCGTCGTCGGGGCGGCGCTCCAGCACGGTCCACAGCGTGTCGAGGTGGCGGCGGATGCCGGCGGCCACGTCGCTGCGGTAGGCCCCGCCCACGGCCCCCGGGGCCCGGAAGTGGGCCGCGGCAAAGGCTTTCAGGTCGAAGCCCGGGCGGGCGCGCTCGGCCTGGTAGTCGCGCTCGATGGCGGCGGGCGCGGCCAGCGGCGTCGCGTCCACAAACGTTTTGCCGTCCGGGTACACGTGCCCGAGCTGCACCGCCTCGAACAGGCCGGGGTAGAGCTGGCGGGGCGAAGGCTGCCCGGCCACGCGCCCGGCGCCGAGCAACAGGCAAGCAAGTAGTAGCTTTTTCATTCAGTAAAAGAAAGTTGGCGACCCAAATAACGTCAAGGTCCGGCTTTGCCGGCGGCGCGCGGCGCGCCGGCCCACTATTACGTTAGCTTTAAAATTGCGGAGGCCCTGGCCGGAACGCCGCCCCGCCGCCTAGCTTCGCGCCATGAAAACGCTGTACCTCCTCCGCCACGCCA
Organism: Hymenobacter sp.; assembly: GCA_025353745.1. Classification (GTDB taxonomy): domain Bacteria; phylum Bacteroidota; class Bacteroidia; order Cytophagales; family Hymenobacteraceae; genus Hymenobacter. The sequence goes on along the minus strand of JANXOE010000276.1, from coordinate 640 downwards.
AATCCAGCTGGAGCTTCGACGACCTGAGCGACCAGGAGCGCCCCCTCAACGACCGGGGCCGCGACGACGCCCCGCGCATGGGCCAGGCCCTGGCCCGGCGCGGCATCCGGCTCGACGCGCTGGTCAGCTCCTCGGCGGTGCGCGCCCTGAGCACGGCCGTGCTCGTGGCCCGCGAGCTGGGCTTCGCGCACGATAAAATCACCGTCGACCCCGCCATCTACCGCGCCGACGCCGACGCCCTCGTCGCCATCGTCCAGGCCCTGCCCGACGCGGCCGATTCGGTGCTGCTCGTGGGCCACAACCCCACCATCACCGACGCGGCCAACGCCCTTTCGCCCACGTCCTTCAACGAGCTGCCCACGGCGGCCGTCGTGTGCCTGCGCTTCACCGCAGACCGCTGGGCCGACGTGGACCGCGCCAACGCCGAGTTCTACTTCTACGACCACCCGAAAAACATTTAACGAAGCAGTGCAGAAGCGGTTTGCGTTAATAAAAACGATTATGCTGAGCGCAGTCGCCAGGGGCCCTAGCTACAGCCAGCCGTTTCCCACACGATGAACGGGTGTAGCGACGCGACCCTTCGCGTCTCCATCGCTGCACGGATTTGATTGCTCGCAACGATGGAGACGCGAAGGGTCGC
>JANXOE010000241.1 GCA_025353745.1 Hymenobacter sp. | reverse complement strand
TCGCCGCGCAGCGGCGAATGCGGGACTGCAAAACGCCTGCACGTTTGCTGTAACGATTACTTGCCGCGTTGCTGCGAGACGCAGACTCACAGAGTCCACGCTACAGAAAAAGCCCCGCCAATTTGGCGGGGCCTTTTGTTTTGGGACGGTTTTAGCGGAACGCTCCGTAAATTTGAGGTGTGCCCCGACGCTAATCGTTAATAAAACTACCTGATGTTTGAATTCTTAGGCAAGACCGTCGCCAAAATATTTGGCTCCAAGTCGGAGCGCGATTTGAAAGATATCGTGCCCTACGTGGCGCTGATTAATGCCGAATATGCCAAACTGGCCGGCTTGACCGACGACCAGCTGCGTGCCCAGACCGATGGCGTGCGGGCCCGCATAGCCGAGCGCCTCGCCGGCCTCGATGGTCAAATTGCCGGCCTGCATCAGCAAATCGACACCCAGCCACAGCTGGACGTGGCCCAGAAAGAAGTCATCTTTGAGCAGATTGACGCGCTGGAAAAACAGCGTAACAAAGACCTCGAAGCCGTGCTGTTGGAAGTGCTGCCGACCGCCTTCGCCATTGTGAAGGAAACGGCCCGCCGCTACAAGGAAAACGGCCAGCTAGTGGTTGCCGCCAACGCCCACGACCGCGAGTACGCTGCTACGCACGCCAACTGCGAGATTAAAGGCGACCAGGCCGTGTGGGCTAATAAGTGGCTGGCCGGCGGGGCCGAAATTACTTGGGACATGGTGCATTACGATGTGCAGCTGATTGGCGGCGTAGTACTGCACCAAGGCAAAATCTCGGAAATGGCCACGGGCGAGGGCAAAACGCTGGTATCGACGTTGCCTTCATTCCTGAATGCCTTGTCGAAACGCGGGGTACACCTTGTAACCGTGAACGACTACCTAGCCAAACGCGACTCCGAATGGAACGCGCCACTGTTCGAGTTTCACGGCATCACGGTGGACTGCATCGACAAGCACCAGCCCAACACGCCGGAGCGCCGCGCCGCCTACCAGGCCGACATCACTTACGGCACCAACAACGAATTCGGCTTCGACTACCTGCGCGACAACATGGCCCGCGACCCCGAGGAGCTGGTGCAGCGCAAGCACCACTTCGCCATGGTCGACGAAGTTGACTCCGTGCTGATTGACGATGCGCGGACGCCGCTCATCATCTCCGGTCCGGTGCCCCGCGGCGACGTGCACGAGTTCTACCAGCTCAAGCCGCGCATCCAGCGCCTGGTCGACGAGCAGAAAAAACTCGTGCAGCAGTACCTCGTGCAGGCCCGCAAGCTGATTGCCGAAGGCAAAGACGGCCCCGAAGACGACGACAAAAACGGCAACGGCGGCCTGCTGCTGCTGCGCGCCGCCCGGGGCCTGCCCAAGAGCAAGCCGCTCATTAAGTACCTGAGCGAAACCGGCAACCGCGCCGTGCTGCTGAAAACGGAAAACTTCTATTTGCAGGACAACTCGCGCCAGATGCCCAAGGCCGACGAGCCGCTGTTCTTCACCATCGACGAGAAGAACAACCAGATCGAGCTGACCGAAAAAGGCATCGACCTGATTACGGCCCAGGGCGAAGACCCGCACCTGTTCATCATGCCCGACATCGGGATGGAAATTGCCGCCATTGAGAAAGCCCCGGGCCTGAGCGCCGAGGAAAAGCTCCAGCGCAAGGAGCAGCTGATGCAGGACTACAACGAGAAATCGGAGCGCGTTCACACGGTTAATCAGCTGCTTAAAGCGTATACGCTGTTTGAGAAGGACGACCAGTACATCCTCACCGACGACGGCAAGGTGAAAATCGTGGACGAGCAAACCGGCCGCGTGATGGAGGGCCGCCGCTACTCCGACGGCCTGCACCAGGCCATCGAGGCCAAGGAAAACGTGCGCGTAGAAGACGCCACCCAGACCTACGCCACGGTGACGCTGCAGAACTACTTCCGCATGTACCACAAGCTGGCCGGCATGACCGGCACGGCCGAAACCGAGGCCGGCGAGTTCTGGGAAATATACAAGCTCGACGTGGTGGTGATTCCAACCAACCGGCCCATCTCCCGCGCCGACGCCCACGACCAGGTGTACAAAACGGTGCGCGAGAAGTACAACGCCGTGGCCCTGGAAATCCAGAAGCTGGTGGAAGCCGGCCGGCCGGTGCTCGTCGGTACCACGTCGGTGGAAATCAGCGAGCTGGTGAGCCGCATGCTGAAGCTGCGCGGCATCCAGCACCAAGTACTGAACGCCAAGCAGAACCAGCGCGAGGCCGAGATTGTGGCCGGCGCGGGCTTCCCCGGCACCGTCACCATCGCCACCAACATGGCCGGCCGCGGCACCGACATCAAGCTCCGGGAAACGTCGAAAGCCGCCGGGGGCCTGGCCATCATCGGCACCGAGCGCCACGAATCGCGCCGGGTGGACCGCCAGCTCCGGGGCCGTGCCGGCCGCCAGGGCGACCCGGGCACCTCGCAGTTTTTCGTGAGCCTGGAGGACAACCTCATGCGCCTGTTCGGCTCCGACCGCATCGCCAAGCTCATGGACCGCATGGGCATGGAGGAAGGCGAAGTAATTCAGCACTCGATGATTACCAACTCCATCGAGCGGGCCCAGAAGAAGGTGGAGGAGAACAACTTCGGCACCCGCAAGCGCCTGCTCGAGTACGACGACGTGATGAACGCCCAGCGCGAGGTGGTGTACAAGCGCCGCCGCAACGCCCTGCACGGCGACCGGATGGAAGTGGACATCCTGAACATGATTTACGATGTGAGCGAGGACATCGCCGTGGGCCACAAGCAGACCGGCGACTTCGAGGACTTTAAGCTGTCCGTCATCAAGACCTTCGGCTACGACACCGAAATCACGGCCCCGCAGATGGGGGCCCTGCAAGCGCCGCAGCTCACCCAAAAGCTCTACGAGGAAGCCCTGGCCTATTTCGAGAGCAAGAACGAGCACATCGCCGCCAACGCCCTGCCGCTGGTGAACGACCTGCTGGCCCAGCCCAATGCCTACGAAAACATCGCCGTGCCCTTCACCGACGGGCGCAAGCACATCACGGCCCTGGCCAACCTGCACAAAGCCCAGGCCACGCAGGGCCACGAAATCCTGCGCGGCATGGAAAAAGTGGCCGTGCTGAGCACCATCGACACGGCCTGGACGCAGCACCTGCGCCAAATGGATGATCTCAAGCAGGTGGTGCAAAACGCGGTGTACGAGCAAAAAGACCCGCTGCTAGTGTACAAGTTCGAGTCGTTCGAGCTGTTCAAGCGCATGATCGGCAAGGTGAACGAGGAAACGTCGGCCTTCCTGTTCCACGCCGACGTGCCGGTGCAGGAGGAAGCCGTGGGCACCAACCACGACGCCGAATTTTACTACGAAGACGAAATTCCGCAGCCCAAATTGGTCGAGCAGAAGGAGCTGTCGTCCGTGTCGCTCGGCGCGGGCCCCGAGGACATGGGGCCCGATGCCCCGCCCGTGGCCGCGGCCCCTGCCCCCAAGCAGGCCCCGGTTCGCAGCCAGAAAGTGGCTAACCGCAACGACAAAGTGAGCGTGCAGTACATGGACGGCCGCGTGCTGCGCGACGTGAAATACAAAACCGTGGAGCAGGACGTGCTGGAGCAGCGCTGCATTTTGGTGGACTAAGGGCCGCCGGTGCGTTGAACGTTCAACGGGAGGGTTGCCAGCAAGCTTCGTGTGGTAGACGGTCGGGTCACGGTCGATCCACGCGAAGGACTCGACCACCTCGGGCGGCCATGGGTCGAGTCGGCAGACATGCCGCCGGTAGAACACATCACAGGCGGCCAGATAC
>JANXOE010000142.1 GCA_025353745.1 Hymenobacter sp. | reverse complement strand
GCCCTTTTTTATGAGGCGTTTATATTGCTAAAAAAATTGGCTATCACGAGGGCCCCGGCCGTATCTTTGCGCCAATCTAGTTGGCCGCTCGCATGAAAACAGAAGTAAAAAATGCCTTCGGCAAAGTCATCATGACGACGGAATTCGAGGCGTCCAACAACCTGGTTTACAACAGCTGGATGGGCTATCTGACCCGCGAAGGCGTCATTTTGGCCGCCAACGCCGGTTTGGAGGTCATCGCCCGCCACCGCTGCCCTTACCTGCTGAACGACAACAGCGCCGTGCTGGGGCCCTGGGACCACGCCGTGGACTGGATTGCCCAGGACTGGACGCCCCGCGCCATCGCCGCCGGCCTCACCCACTTCGCCCACGTCGTCAGCCCCGAGTCGTTCGCCGCCCTCTCGGCCGAAGCCATGGCCGGCAGCATCGCCGGCAGCTTTCAGATGCGCATTTTCGGCCGCGTGGCGGAGGCCCGGGCGTGGCTGCGCCAGGCCCAGAAAGCCGAAGCCGGCAGTTAAAGCGCCCCGCAGGGCGTGGCCGACACGTTGCTTAGTACTAGGTGCGGAATGGGCTCTGCCACTCTGTCTAGGGCGAAGCAAAACGATTGTTGCTGCCGGCTAGGGTCGTTCACGTAGGTAAAGTATAGCCGATGGCCCACGGTGTCGGCAGCGCCGCCGTTAGCGGGCGTGTTGAGATTAACGGCCGCAACGGCGTTGCCGACCAAGACGTGGTGGTCGGCTTGCCACACGTGCGCCGGGGCCCCGATGGGGTACACTGGATCCACGGCAATGAGCACGCCGTCGACGCATGTGCCGCCGACCACCGTGCCTGCGTAGCACATCGGCGGCGCATCGGCGTCGTGCTTGCAGCCGGGCAGCAAGCAAAAAATCAAACCGGAAAGTAGAAGTAGGCGCATGTGGCGGAAAGATGTACCGGGTGTTAAGGTAGAAGGAAGAGCCTGGGCCCGCGTAAAAGGTTGCATTTCGCAACCGGGGCCCCGCCGCAACTCGCCGAATCTAAGTAGCTTGCCGGCCGGGGTTCTGGCGCGTGGCCAGCGGCTTTTCTGCCTTCTTCAAAAATGCGTCGTTTGTTACTGGGGGCCCTGCTGGGCCCGTTGTGGGCCGGGCCCGGGGCGGCCCAGAGCCTGCCCGTCATCAGCCAGAACCCGCCCGGGCTGCGGTGGCAGGAAGTGCGCACGCCGCACTTTCGGGTGCTGTACCCGGCCGGGCTCGACGCGGCCGCGCAGCGCACGGCCGGCCGGCTGGAGGCCGTGCACGGCCCCGACGGGGCCACGCTGGGCGTGCGCCCGCGCCCGCTCACGGTGGTGCTGCAAAACCAAACCACGGTCAGCAACGGGTTCGTGACGTTTTTGCCGCGCCACGCCGAATTTTTCACCACGCCCGAGCAGGGGCAGGCCCTGGGCACGGTCGACTGGCTCGACGGGCTGGTGGTGCACGAGTTTCGGCACGTGGGGCAGTTCGAGAAGGCGCGGCAGGGCGTGGGCCGCGTGCTGGGGCCCCTGCTCGGCGACGGGGCCCTGGGCGTGGCGGCGGTGGGCGTGCCGCAGTGGTTTTTTGAGGGCGACGCCGTGGGCACCGAAACGGCGATGACGCGCAGCGGCCGCGGGCGCATCCCCAACTTCGGGCTGGGCCTGCGGGCCAACCTGCTGAGCGGCCGCGTCGATAACTACCAAAAAGCCGTGAACGGCTCGTTGCGCGACCACGTGCCCGACTGGTACGTGCTGGGCTATTTTATGACCTCGTACCTGAAAACTCGCTACGGGCCCGACGTGTGGGCCCGGGTGCTCGACCGGTATTACCGGTTTCCGTTCTACCCGTTTTCGTTTTCCAACAGCATCCGCCGCACCACCGGCCTGCGGGTGGAGGATTTGTACCGGCGCACCGTCGAAAATATCGATTCGACCTGGCGCGCCGAACAAGCCGCCCGCCCCGCGCCCACGCCGGTGCGCGAGCTAGCCGGGCAGGCCAAAACACGGATTTTTACGCAGTACCAATACCCGCAATACGTCGACGACAGCACGGTGCTGGCCCTCAAAAGCGGGTTGAATAACATCCAGCAGCTGGTGTTGCTGGGCCGCCACGGCCGCGAGCGGAAGGTGTTCACGCCGGGCCTGCTCAACATCCCGGAGCAGCTGTCGGTGGGCGGCGGGCAGGCGGTGTGGCCCGAGTTTCGGCAGCAGCCGCGCTGGGGCGAGCGGGTATTTTCAGAGCTGAAAATTCTGGATTTGCGGACCGGCCGCCTGCGCTGCCTGGGCCGGGGCGCACGCTACGCGGCGGCCTCGCTCTCGCCCGACGGCACCCGCCTGGTGGCCGTGCGCACCGACGAAAACTACCGCCACGCGCTGCTGGTGCTCGACGCCGCCACGGGGGCCGTGCTGCAAACCCTGCCCAACCCGCGCAACGATTTTTACCAGCAGCCCCGCTGGCTGCCCGACGGCCGCCGCGTGGTGGCCGTGGCCCTGAGCGCCGCCGGCAAAACCCTGGCCCTCCTCGACCCCGCCACTGGCGCCGTCCGGCCGTTGCTGCCGGTGGCCAACGTGAACTTGACCAACCCGCAGCCCTGGGGCGACTACGTGCTCTACAACTCGCCGCAGTCGGGGGTGGACAACATTTACGCCGTGGCCGTGGGCTCGGGCCAGACGTTTCAAGTCACGAACCGGTCCTTCGGGGCCTACCACGCCGCCGTTTCGCCCGACGGCCGCCGCCTGGCCCTGCACGACTACCGCCCCACCGGCGCCCGCATCGTCGAAATGCCCCTCGACCCCGCCGCCTGGACGGCCCTGCCCGCCCCGGCCCTGGCCGATGCGCCGGGGCCCTACGCCGCTGCCCTGGCCGCCGGCGAGCCCGACGGCCCCCGCATCGCCCGCCTGCTGGCCGCTTCCGATTCGGCCGGCGCGCCGGCCTACGCGGCGCGGCGCTACCGGCCGCTGGCCCATGCGTTTCGCGTGTTCAGCTACGGCGCGGTGCAGAGCCCGGCCGGCAACGCGGTGGGGGTGGGGCTGCGCTCGCAGGATTTTTTGAGCACCACGCAGGCCTTCGCCGGCCTCAGCTACGACCAGACGGAGCGCACGTTTGCCGCCACCGGGGCCCTCAGCTACCAAGGGCTTTTCCCGGTGCTGGACGCAGAAGCGACCTACGGCGGGCGCGACGCCTCGCGCTACTTCGACCGGGCCCGGCCGCTCGACAGCCTGCGCCGCAGCCGCTGGCAGTACGCCCGCGTGCTGGCCGGCGCGCGGGTGCCGCTGGTGCTCACCCGCTCCAAATACCTGCAAGCCCTCACGCTGGGGGCCTACTACCTCCACGAGCGGGTGTTCAACTACGCGGCGGCGTTTCGAAATTCCGACGAAACCGGCCCCACGACGCCGCTCCACGCCCTGCATACCTCGCTTGCCTACGCCAGCCAGCTCAAGCAGAGCGCCCGCGACGTGGCCCCGCGCGGCGGTGCCACGCTGCTGGCCACCTACCGCACCACGCCTTTCGGCACCCGCCTGCAAGCCACCCAAGTGGGGGCCCAGGCGGCCGTGTACCTGCCCGGCCTGGCCGCCCACCACGCGCTGCGCCTGCGCGGCGGCTACCAGTACCAGCAGCAGGACCAGTACAATTTCAGCGCCGCCATCGCCTTCCCGCGGGCCGAAACCAACTACGTGAGCTTCGACCGCCTCGCCGTGGGCAGCGCCGACTACAGCCTGCCGCTGGCCTTCGCGCACTGGTCGGTGGGAAGGGTGCTGTACGTGCAGCGCCTGCGCGCCACCGCCTTCGCCGACGTGGCCCGGGGCAGCAGCCTGGTGACGGTCAGGGCCAACAACCAGCTGGTGAATACCCGCCTCTACCAGGACTACCGCAACGGCGGCGCCGACCTGATGGCCCTGTTCAATGTTTTCCACCTGCGCACGCCCATCGAAGCCGGCGTGCGGGTGGCCTACAGCAGCCTCATGCAGCGCTGGGTGGTGCAGCCGCTGGCGTTCAACGTGCGGCTGTGATTCAGTCGGGGGCCCTATTGCACGTGCCGCACCTCGCTGCTGTGGCCGCTGCGCAGGTTCGTGAGCCGGGCGGTGCCTTTGTAGCGCAGGTCGCTGCCGCCCGAGGCGGTGGCCGTCAGCTCGCCGTCGGCCCACACGTCGGCGTCCGAGCCGCCGCTGGCCTCGATGGTGGCCGTGGTGCTTTGCAGCTCGAAGCCGTGGTAGTCGGAGCCGCCGCTGAACTTCATTTCCTGCCGCTCCACCCGGCCGGTGAGCGTCACGTCGGAGCCGCCGGACGATTCAACGCGCAGCGTTTTGGCCTGCAAAGCCAGCGTCACGTCAGAGCCGCCGCTGGCCCGGATGCTGAAGGCGTCGGCGCGCAGCGGGGTTTGGCCGTGGGCGTCGGCGCCGCCGCTCAGCACCAGGCCCGTCAGGTGCGGGGCGGTGACGTAGACCTTCACCGGGCGCTGCCGGCCCATCAGGTTGTGCCACGAGTAATTTTTTTCCCATTGGATGACCAGCGTGCCGTTGCGCACCTCCGTCACCACGTGCGGCAGCGCCTCGGGCAGGGCTTCCACCGCTACGGCCGCCGCGGGGCCCTGCGTGAGGTAAACGTCGATGCCGCCGCTGGATTCTACCTGCTCAAAATCGCCGGGCACCGGGCGCGCCTGTTTTTGTTGGGCTTGCGCGCAAGCGGTGGTCAAAACGACGGCAACGGCCGTGTGCAGCAGGCGGGCGAGGGGAGAAATGGCCATGGTAAGCGGGTTAATGAAAGTTGAGGAGCAGGTAATCTGCCGGTTTGGTGCTGACTACCGGCCCGGGGCCCCCAGCGTTACAGGCAAGACGGCACAAATTTTCCTGTTACGCAATAAAGCCTCCGCCCCGGCAAACGGCCTTACTTTGTAAAAAAAGCCGCCCTCCTATGCCTCCTCGTGCGAAAGCGCCGGCCGTGCCCCGCCTCACCTACCTGCGCATCAAAAACTACCGTGCCCTGCGCGACGTGGAATTTCGCGACCTCACCCCGCTGAGCGTGTTCATCGGGCCCAACGGTAGCGGCAAATCCACGGTGTTGGATGCGCTAGCATTTTTGGCCGAAGCGGTGAGTGGGAATTTGACGCAGGCGTGGGAAAAGCGGAATCGGTTTACAGGGATGCGGACGAGGGGAAATGAGGGAAATATTTCCTTTGAAATTGAAATTAAAGTTTCCACGCAAGGAGTGCTGTTTCGCTATTACATAGAACTGGCTCAGAAGGATGAGCAAATATTTATTAAAGATGAATGGCTAAAAGCTCTTGAAAAGCAAAGACAAAAAGACAATATTGCGATAGAAACCCTTATATTTTTAGTGACAGGTTTATATGCAAAAGGCCGTAATGCTGTTAAGGTAAAAAGTAGCAATCAGCTATTAAAGCTAAATGGGCAGGAATATTGGGAAAGTGGTAAGGACGGCATTACTCCCATAAATTCAGAACCGTTCTTGTCCTTACTTGACGCAATTAAAATCCCATTTTCCACTCAGATAATTAGGTTGAAGAGATTGATTCGGCAGTACCGCTACGTTCACCTCACCGACGACCACCTCAAAGGCTACTCCGATGCAGGGCCCCGGGAGCGGCTTTCCGCCAACGGCGACAATCTGCCCAACGTGCTGTATTACCTGCACCTCAAGCAACCCGAAGTATTAGCGAAAATCACGGCGCAAATGCGGCGCTGGGTGCCGACGCTGGCCGGCATCGTGACGGAAATAACCTCCGATGAACGGCTGCTGCTGCGCTTCAAGGATGCGCCGTTTGAGAAGCCGCTGCCTGCTCAGTACATGTCGGACGGCACGATGCGGCTGGCGGCCCTGCTCACGCTACTCTACGAGCCCGATGCGGCGGGGCTGCTCGGCATCGAAGAGCCGGAAAACGAGCTGCACCCGCAGCTGCTGCCCCGGCTGGCCGAAGAATTGGGCAAGGCCAGC
>JANXOE010000130.1 GCA_025353745.1 Hymenobacter sp. | reverse complement strand
GGGCTGCGTGTCGGTGGCCGCCTACCAGAAAGCCTACCTCAACGACGAGGACATGAAGCTGGCCAACAAGAAGGTGGAAACGCCCGAAACCAACTTTGAAAGCTACCGCGAAGGCGCGGGCGGGGCCAACGGCGGCAAAGTCGGCGGGGGCTGCGGCTGCAATTAATTGCAAGACAAACATTTGCTATGAAGCAATTTAATGCGCTGATTATAAGTATGATGTTGGCGCCCGCCCTGGCCCGCGCCCAGGGCACGCCCGTGCCCAACCGCACCGACGGCTACGGGCCCCTCGCCGCGCCGACGGCCCCGCGCCCGCCCGCCGCCAACGGCGAAACGGAAGTGGACATCCTCGGCAGCTACTACCGGCAGAACGGCGACCACAGCGCCGTGGAGGGCGGCATCGGCCCCCAGCACCTGACCGACGCGTCGCCCGCCATCCTGCTCAACGTGCCGCTCGATTCCGTCACGCGCCTCTCGGCCAACGTGGGCTTCGACTACTACGCTTCGGCCTCCACCGACCGCATCGACCAGGTGCTGTCGTCGCCCTCGGCGTTGGACGTGCGCGTCCACGCCGATTTTGGCCTGGCCCGGCAGCTGGCCGACCGGCGCACCACGGTGGGCGCGGGGGCCGGCGTGTCGAAGGAATACGACTACCTCTCGTTCAACCTCGCCGGGGCCTACGCCCGCGCCTCGCGCGACGGCAACCGCGAGCTGAGCCTGGCCGGCCAGGTGTTCATCGACCGGGTGACGCTCGTCGGGCCGGCCGAGCTGCGGCCCGGGGGCCCCGGCAACCACCGCTACGGCTCCGACAACCGCCAGAGCTTCAACCTGTCGGCCGTGCTTTCGCAGGTGCTGACCAAGCGGGTGCAGGTGGCGCTCAGCACCGAGCTGGTGGCCCAGCGCGGGCTGCTGAGCACGCCGTTTCAACGGGTGTATTTTCAGGAGCGGGGCGGGGCCCTGGGCCAGGCCCTGCCCGAAAACCTGCCGCGCCTGCGCTACAAATACCCCGTGGGCCTGCGGCTGAACTACTACGCCACCGACTTGGTGCAGCTGCGGGGCTTCTACCGGTTCTACAACGACAACTTCGGCATCCAGGCCCACACCCTGGAGGTGGAAACGCCGCTGAAGGTCACGCCGTTTTTTACGCTGTACCCGTTTTACCGCTACCACACCCAAACGGCGGCCGATTACTTCGCGCCCTACCTGGCCCACTCGGTGGCGGACGAATACTACACGTCCGACTACGACCTGGCGGCTTTTACGGCCCACAAAGTGGGGCTGGGGCTGCGCTACGCGCCGCTCTACGGGCTGAGCCGCTTCCACACCCCGTTTGGCGGGCGGGTGGCCAGGTTCAAGTCCGTGGACGTGCGCTACGGCTACTACCGCCAAAACACGGGCCTGACGGCCAACGTCATCAGCGCCGACCTGTCGTTTACCATGCCCTAAAGGCGGTGAGCAATTCTCGGCCAGCAGTAAACGGTTGGCAATCAACACCGGGCCGGTCCCTGCGCCGGTTTTGCGCAGCGGGCTGCCCGCTGCGCAAAACCGGCGTGCCACTCTTCCCAAGCCCAGCGCCAACCTTCCCAAGCCCAGCGCCGACCTTCCCAAGCCCAGCGCCGACCTTCCCAAGCCCAGTGCCGACCTTCCCAAGGCTTGTGCAAGGCCCCCAAGCCCGGCGCGGATGTTCCCAAGCCCGCTGCCAACTTTCCCAAGCCCGGCGTCGACGACCATAATCCAAAATTCACTCGCCATAATCCAAGTTTCATCTATTCCAGCCTTCACCCTGGCGCGGTTTGGCAGTCGGTGTACATTGTCGTTCTAGCGTGCGCCTCACCCCCCGGCCCCTGAAGCTCACCCCGTGCTGACGTTCGGTAAGAGGCCAACTTTCCTGATCGCCAACGGTTCACCTTCCATTACCACTTGAAACCCGATGCATAAAGAACACCACCTGACCAGCTCGGCCGCCCTCCAGGACATCGTTATTGGTTTGTCGGACGGCCTCACGGTGCCCTTTGCGCTGGCCGCCGGGCTGAGCGGGGCCGTGCAGTCGTCGGGCCTGATCATCACGGCCGGGCTGGCCGAAATCGTGGCCGGCTCCATCGCCATGGGCCTGGGCGGCTACCTGGCCGGCCGCACCGAAGTGGACCACTACGCCGCCGAGCTGGCCCGCGAGCACGCCGAAGTGCGCACCGTGCCCGACACCGAGCGCCGCGAGGTGCAGGAGCTGCTGGCCGCCATGGGCCTGAGCCCCGCCACCGCCGCCCAGGCCACCCACGAGCTCACCCAGGACCCCGAGCAGTGGGTGAAGTTCATGATGAAGTACGAGCTGGACCTGGAGGAGCCCGACCCCCGGCAGGCCCCCAAAAGCGCCGGCACCATCGCCGCCGCCTACGCCGTGGGCGGGCTGATTCCGCTCAGCGCCTACTTTTTCACGGCCACGCCGCAGCAGGGGCTGCTGTGGTCGGGCGCCATCACGCTGGTGTGCCTGCTGGTGTTCGGGTTTTTCAAAAGCCGCCTCACCGGCCAGGCGCCCGTGCCCGGGGCCCTGAAGATGGCCGCCACCGGGGCCGCCGCCGCCGGGGCCGCCTACTACGTGGCCCACCTCGTCAACGGCGCCCACCTATGAGCCCGGCCGGCCGCGCGCCGCAACGGCCGGCCGCGCGCCGCCCCTCGCTGCGGCGTTTTGTGGCGCGGCTGCTGGGCCGGCACCGGCAACTGGCCGCGCTGGGTGCCCTCGGCGTGGCGCTGCCCTGGGTTGTTTTCCTCAAAGCGGCTTCTGAAATTCAAGAAGGGGAAGGCTTTCCCGGCGATCAGTCGGTGCTGCGCGGGCTGCACGCGCACGCCGGCCCGGCCCTGGACGCCCTCGCCCTGGCCTTCACCCGCACGGGCGGGCCGCTGCCGATGGCTGGCCTTTCGGCGCTGATTTTTTGCTATTTGTGGTACCGGCGGCAGCACCGGCGGGCCTGGTTTTTCGGGGCGGCGCTGGGCGGGGCTTCGGCCCTCAACTTAATTGCCAAGGCGGTGCTGGGGCGGGTGCGCCCGGCGCTGTGGCCGTCGCTGGCCCCGGAAACCACGGCGAGCTTTCCCAGCGGCCACGCCATGGGCTCGGCGGCGCTGGTGCTGGCGGTGGGCCTGCTGCTGGCCCGGGGGTGTTGGCGGCCGGCGTTCTGGGCGCTGGGGGCCCTGTTCGTGCTCGGCGTGGGGCTGTCGCGGATGTATTTGGGGGTGCACTACCCCAGCGACGTGGTGGCCGGCTGGGTGGCGTCGGTGGGCTGGGTGATGGGGACGTACTTTCTGTTCCGGCCTTACCTGCGGCCCTTGAACCGGCTGTGGGCCACCAAGCACCGCGCCGCAGCTCCGGGCCGGGCGGCGCGGCCCTAGCCGGGGCGCCCGGCTAAAATCAAAGGCGTATCGTTGCGCTTGCAAAGCCCGGCCGCCCGTGCGCCGGGGCCCTCACCCTTCACTTTCTTTTTTTTATGCAAGCCATCCAGCTCGATGCCGTGCACCAGCCCGTGGTGCTGCGCGACGTGCCCACGCCCGTGCCCGGCCCCGGCGAAATCCTCGTCAAGCTCCACGCCGCCGCCCTCAACCACCGCGACGTCTGGATTCAAAAAGGCCAGTACGCCGGCATCGCGCTGCCCTGCACCCTCGGGGCCGACGGGGCCGGCGAGGTGGCCGCCTGGGGCCCCGGCGTGCCCGCCGATGCGCCCGCCGTGGGCAGCCGCGTCGTCGTCAACCCCGGCCGCCGCTGGGGAAGCAGCGCCCGCGCCCAGGCCAAAGATTTTGTGGTGCTGGGCATGCCCGACCCCGGCACGTTTGCCGAGTACATCACGGCCGCCGCGCAGTACGTGCGGCCCCTGCCGGCGCACCTTTCCCCCGCGCAGGGCGCGGCGCTGGCGCTGGCCGGCCTCACGGCGTACCGGGCGGCTTTCGTGCGCGCCCAGGCCCGGCCCGGCGAGCGGGTGCTGGTGACGGGCATCGGCGGGGGCGTGGCCATCGTGGCGGCGCAGCTGTGCGCCGCCCACGGCTGCGAGGTGTGGGGCACCTCGGGCGCCGACGACAAGCTGGCCCGCCTGCCCGCCCTGGGCTTGCGCGGCGGCATCAACTACCGCGCCGACCACTGGGCGAAGGACCTCGTGAAGCAAGCCGGGGGCCCGTTCGACGTTGTCATCGACAGCGCCGCCGGGCCGGCCTTCGGGGCCCTGCTCGACGCGGCGGCGCCCGGCGGGCGCATCGTGTGCTACGGCGGCACGCTGGGCAACATTCCGGAGGTGCCCCCGGCCAAGGTGTTCTGGAAGCAGCTCAGCATCCTGGGCTCGTCGATGGGTTCGGAACAGGATTTCGACGACTTGCTGGCCTTCGTGGCCGCGCATAAAATCGTGCCCGTGGTGGACGAGACTTTTCCCCTGGCCGAAGCCGAAACCGCCCTGCGCCGCCTGGAGGCCGGCCAGCAATTCGGCAAAATCGTGCTGCACATTGCGTAGCAGCCGGGCTCAAATAAATAGCTTCTTTTATTGAATTAAATAGCTGAAATACAGGAAATTTAATTTGATCAAGGAAGCTGTTGTCAGGAATGAAAAGTCGGTATTTTGGGTTAATAAAGCAGCCGAAAGCACTGCCAAAACCCGTCCATCTTCCGCCATGAAAGCCCCCGCCGAATACCTCGCCCCGCACGTGTTTGAAGCCCGCCGTCCGCGCCGCGAGCTGCAGCCGGTGGTGCCCTACGCCGCCGCCCTCCACGCCCTGGAGCAAGCCCTGGCCGACGCCGAAAAATACAAGTACCTGCTCATGCGCGCCCTGCGCCGCCACGCCGACGACGCGGCCCCGCGCCCGGCCGCCCCGGCTTCGCCCGAAGCCACCGTGCTGCCCATGTACCCGGCCAACGCCGCGCCGCGGCTGGCCGCATAGATGATCTTAACAGGCAATAAAAAGCCGCTGGCACCCCGTCAGCGGCTTTTTATTGCCTGCCGGTGGCAATGCGGGCGGCCAGCTCGGCCGCCAGGGCCACGGCCTGCTGCCGCACCTCCGGCACGGCCGTCGATTCGAAGTAGGCGGGCCGGCGGCTGGGCCCGAGGGTGAACAGGCCGGGCGCGGGGCGGCCGTCGGCCCCCAGCAGGGCCCCGTGGGCATCGGTTTGGATGCCCAGGCCGAGGGGGTCGGGCAGGAGGTGGCCGGCGGCGCGCAGCTGCTGCACCAGCGGCGCCGCAATGCGGTGGTAGTCGAGCAGTGGCCCGGTGCAGCACACCACGTGGCGGGCCCGGTGCGCGGCGAGGGCCCTGCTCCGGTCGCGCACTTCTACCCGCAGATCGGGCCCGGCGGGAACGATAGCCACCACCCGGCCCGTCAGGAGCCGCAGCTGGCCGGCCGCCGTCAGGGCCGCCACGGTGGCGGCGTTCTGGGGCGGGCTGCGGTGGCGGGCCACGGCCCACAGCGCCGCCGCGTGCCGCAGAAACCGCGCCTGCTCGGCCAGCGGCCACGCGGCCCAGATGCGGCCCAGGTCGGGGCGCAAGGCGTCGAGCACCGGCCGCCAGCCCAGGCCCTGCGCGGCCGCGTGCCGGAGGTGGTGCTTCAGCACGGCCACCACGCCGTTCACAGTGGGCAGGCCCGCCAGCTCGGCGTAAAAATTTGGGTACGAAAGCCCGGCGGGCCCGTGGGCGGCGGGCCAGCGGCCGTGGCGGGCCACGGCCGTCACCGGGCCGCGGTGCCCCTGCCGGTGCAGGGCCATCAGCACGTCCACGGCCGTGAGGCCGGCTCCCACGAGGAACACCGCGTCGGCGGGCTCGATGCCGGCCAGGGCCCCGGGGCCCCACGGGTCGGGGTGGTAGCGGGGGTGGGCGAGGTAGGCCAAATCGGACCCGGCGGGCGGCGGGGGCGGAAAATTGCCCAGCGCCAGCACCACGTAGTCGCTTTCGATGACGGTGCCATCGGCCAGCCGCACGGCGCGGCGGCCCCCGGCGCCCAGCGGGGCCGCCACGGCTTCGGCCGGGTGCCAGCGCGCGCCGCCGGGGCCCAGCAGCGCGGCCAGCTCCTGCGCCAGGTAGCGCCCGTAGAGGGGCCGCGGGGCAAACTCTGGCACCGCGGCGGCGGTTTCGGGCTGCCGGGCCAGCCACTCGGCAAAGTGCGCCGGCCGGTCGGGGTACAGGCTCAAGGGCCCCGGCCGCACGTTGAGCAGATGCTCGGGCGGGCCGGGGGCGTAGGCCAGGCCAGGACCGGGCGTGGGGCGCGGTTCGACGAGGTGCACGTCGGCCCGCGCCAGCAGGCCGGACTGCCGCGCCAAGTGCAACGCCAGGGCCGTGCCCGCAAACCCGCCGCCCACGATGGTGATGACCGAACGGGATGAAATCACGGCAAAAGATGAGCTAAATGAGCGCTTCATACGCGGCGCCGGGCCGCGGGTTAGTAGGACCGGCCCGGCAGCAGGTACTGCTGCACGTAGTCGCGGATGCCGTCCTCAAGCGTCGCGAAGGCGTGTGGGTAGCCAATGCCGTGCAACTTGTGCATGTCGGCCTGCGTGAAGTACTGGTATTTGTCGCGGATGTCCTCCGGCGTGTCGCGGAACCGGATGTCGGCCGGGCGTCCCATCGCCTCAAACGTGTTCAGGGCCAGGTCCATAAATGTGCGG
>JANXOE010000098.1 GCA_025353745.1 Hymenobacter sp. | reverse complement strand
GCTTTTTCGCCGCCCGCCCGGTAATCGTACGAGTGCTTTTGGTTCGGATCAGATGCTTTTGGTGCCGATCAGGCAACGGAGCCAACGATTAGCGGGCGGGCGGCGAAAAAGCCGCCCGCCCGCCGCGAAAAGCAGAAATTTGCCCTGTACTACGTCCCGGCAGGTTACTTTTGCCCTCCATGCCGCCCGTTTCGTCCGTCCGCCAAAAAATCGTATTTTACCTACGCCAGGCCACGCGGCTGGCGTTGCAGGTGGGGGCCGCGCTGTTCCTGGCGTCGGTGGCGTGGGTGCTGATGTACCGCTGGGTGGCGCCGCCCGCCACCTGGCTCATGCTCGACCGCCGGGCCCACGCGCCGGTGGGCCTGGGCTATTACGGCATCCAGGAGGGCACGCGCCGCATCCGCTACCAGTTCCGGACGCTCGACGAAGTGGCCCCCACGGTGCCCCTGGCCCTGGTGGCGGCCGAAGACCAGCGTTTTCTCGTCCACCACGGCTTTGACGTGGGGGCCCTGGTGAACGCCGCCAAGCGCAACTGGCACGGCGACGGCAAGCACATCGTGGGCGGCAGCACCATCTCGCAGCAAGTGGCCAAAAACGTGTTCCTCTGGCAGGGCCGTAGCTACGTGCGCAAGGCCGCCGAAGCCTACTTCACGGTGCTCATCGAGACGCTGTGGAGCAAGCGCCGCATCATGGAAATGTACCTGAGCGTGGCCGAAATGGGCGACTGCACCTTCGGCGTGGAAGCGGCCAGCGAGCGGTACTTCCACAAATCGGCCAATCGGCTGACGGCCCCCGAAGCCGCCCTGCTGGCCGGCGTGCTGCCCAACCCGCTCCGCTTCCGCGCCTCCGAGCCGGGCCCCGTGGCCCGCGCCAAGCAGCTGCACGTGCTGCGCAACATGCGCCGCCTGGGCGGCACGGCCTACGTGGCGGAGATTACGGGGGAGTGAGGAGAATTAGAGCTGCTTGGGTAAGGTGAAAAGCTGCTGTGCTATTTGCAGGTATATTAGTAAAATCCAGATAATTATTGAATAAATTTGATTGTATAGCTGGCCTTGTTCTATCATTTGTTATAGCCCCAATTAGCCTTTGTGTAACTGCAATTCTGCTATTGTTTTATAAACTAATGAGAGAGAAGAAACTGTTGGTTTGGTAAATGCTTTTGTCATGTCCAATAATTCTTATCGGTTTGTGCTTATTAGCTGTTGTTGGGTTTCTATTCTTAGCGAAACATCCTATGGATCCAGCATTTAAACACAATTATTAGAGGCAAGGGAAAGAGTACAGAACGTCATGCTGAGCTTGCCGAAGTATCTCTCCCGCACCGTTGAACGGTTCATTCGAAGCAGTAAAAATGCTTCGACTGGCTCAGCATGACGTTCAAGTAGCTATTTTCTGCCTTTCCCTACACCCTTTCAGCAAGTACTGTGTCTGCGTAATTATTGCCGTCGTATTGTAATGAAAAAATGTGCTGAATTTCAATACGATACAATAAAAATTTATATGGGCTACGCTTGGAAATACACAAGTCACAACTCGAATCAGCTAAGTAGAATTCTCGATTATGCCCCCGCCGCCCGCCAACCGCCCCGCCGGCAAGGATACGCTGCACCCGCGCAACCGGCACCGGGGCCGCTACGATTTCCCGCAATTAATTAAAAGCAGTCCGGCACTGGCCGCGTTCGTGCGAATTAATCCGTTCGGCGATGCCTCGGTGAATTTTGCCGACCCGGCCGCCGTGAAGGCGCTGAACCAGGCGCTGCTGCGGCACTTTTACGGGGTTGATTATTGGGATATTCCGGCCGGCTATTTGTGCCCGCCCATCCCGGGCCGGGCCGATTACGTGCATTGCGTGGCCGATTTGCTGGCCGCCGCCAACGGCGGCGCGGTGCCCCGGGGCCCTGCGGTGGCGGTGCTGGACGTGGGCGTGGGGGCCAACTGCATTTATCCCATCATCGGCCACCAGGAGTACGGCTGGCGCTTCGTTGGCTCGGACATTGACCCCGGGGCCGTCCGGTCGGCGCAGCGAATTGTGGCGGCCAACGGGGCCCTGGCGGGGGCCATCGACTGCCGGCTGCAACCCGCGGCCAACCGGATTCTGGACGGCATCGTGCGGCCCGGCGAAGTGTTCGACGCCACGATGTGCAACCCGCCGTTCCACGCCTCGCTGGCCGAGGCCACGGCCGGCACGCGGCGCAAGCTGGCCAACCTGGGGGCTCCGCGCGCCGGGACCCCCGTGCTCAACTTTGGCGGGCAAAACGCCGAGCTGTGGAGCCCGGGCGGCGAAGAAGCCTTCGTGCGCCGCCTGGTGCAGGAAAGCCGGCTGCGGCCCGCCGCCTGCTTTTGGTACACTGCGCTCGTCTCGAAAAAAGAAACGCTGCCCGGCATTCACCGGGCCCTCAAGCAAGCCGCCGCCGCGGACGTGCAGACCATCGACATGGCCCAGGGCCAGAAAAAAAGCCGGCTCGTGGCCTGGACGTACCTCACGGCCGCGCAGCAGCGGGCCTGGCGGCAGGCGCGGTGGGCCCCGGCCGGCCGCTAGGCCCGCCCGGCCCTGGCCCGGCCCGGATCAACCGGTTTTAGTACGGCTTCTGGTACACGCCAAAAAGCAGGTCGCTGGGGTGGTGCGCCAGAAATGCGTCTTCGGCCGCGAACAGCGCTTGCAAAAGCTGTTGGGTGGCGGGGTCGCTGGTCAGGAAGTGATGGGCAATGTCCTTGAGCACCAGCGCCAGCAGGTTGCCGCCAACGGCTTTTTCTTCCAGCACGGCGAACCGGCGGTGCACGGCGGGCAGGATGTTTTCGCTCTCCACGGCCTCCGAAGGGTCGGCCACCAGCATCCGCAGCCGGCCGGGGCCGGTGATGCGGGTTTTCGGCCGCTCCGACAAGTAGCGGCAGCGGTAGGCGGCCGGCAGCCGGCCCAGCAGCTGGTTGGCCGCCGCGAGCTGGGCGGGGCCCCATTGCAGGCGGTTGGGCCCCACGTAATCGTTCAAAACCAGCAAGCCGCCGGGCCGCAGCGCGTCCCAGACGTGGCCCACCACCTCGTCGACCCGCCGGAAGTGGTGGAGCGCCGAGTGAAACAGCACCACGTCGTAGGCCGCGGCCGGCCACGGCTGCCGATTCACGTCGCGCACCGCGAAGCGCAGGTTGCGCAGGCCTTCGCGCTCGGCCTGCCGGGCGGCTTCCGCCAGCAGGGCCCCCGCGATGTCCACGCATTCGACCAGCGCAAACCCCGGGTGGCGGGCAAAAGCCAGCTCGTGGCTGCAAGCGCCGCTGCCCAGCGAGCACAGCCGCAGGCCGGTGCGCCCGCGCAGGTACTGCTGCACCACGTAGGCTTCGTAGGGAAGGGCGGGGTCGCCGGTGATTTTCTCGTTCCAGCGGGCGCGCACGGCGGGCACGATCCACCAGTTGGCGGCCCGCAGGGCGGGGTCGTCGAACGTGCTTTGGGTGCGGGCCAGGGCGCTGGGATTCAGCTTCGAAAGCAAAAACGCGGCCCCGCGCTGCCGCAGCTTGGCGCAGGTTTCAACGAAATCATCGGCCGTAATCAGGGGCATGGGAGCGGGGCATGGGGCCCTAAAGCTACCCGCGCCGCCGCCAAAACACCGCCGCGCTTTTTTGAAGGGCTTCTGTGGGGAATTGTCAGTCCGTTTTTGGTGGGTTTTGCCGTAGAAAAAAGGGCTGCGCGCAGGTACCGGTGGGGCCGGGGCCGCCGGCAACCGCCAAGTACCGTACTTTCGCCTCCCGCTCCCCGTCCGCTTCCTTCCCGCATGTCCCGCAAGCTTTGGGCGCTGCTCGTGGCCTCCGCGCTGCTGCTGGCGCTGGCCACCTACGTGTACTACCGCCGCACCGTGGCCGCCCACCCGGTGGACGCCTACGCCCTGGTGCCCGACGACGCCGTGCTCGTGCTCACCACCCGCGACCACCCCGCCCTGGTGCGCCACTTGCAGGAAAACCAGCTCTGGGACAACCTCACGGCCGTGCGCTACGTGCAGCAGGCCGCCGGCCACCTGGCCGTGGCCGACAGCCTGGCCCGCGGCGGCGGGCACGGCGGCAGCCTGTTGGCGCTGCTGGGCCGCAAGCAGGTCGTCACGTCGGTCCACGTCACGGGCCCCGCCACGTTCGATGTGCTCTACCAGGTGCCGCTGGCCTCGGTGCGCGAGTACCGCCAGGTGCGGGGCCTGCTCGAAACCCTGGGCCGCGACCGGCGCTACCGCCTGAGCCAGCGCCTGCTCGACGGCCAGGAGCTGACCGTGCTGACCGAAGTTCGCACCGAGGCCAGCCTGACGGTGTTCAATTACCGCAACCATTTGGTGATGAGCACCAACCAGGCGCTGGTAGAAGCCGTGGTGCAGCGCCTCCAGCGCCCCGGGGCCCCCACCGTGCTGGCCCGCTTCGCCGACACCGACGTGCTGCGCCTGAAGGACGTCGACGCCTCGCTGTGGCTGAACTTCCGGCGCTTGCCGCAGCTGCTCGACGTGCTGTTTCGCCCCGATGCTCACGCCCGCTTCGACCACCTCGGCAGCCTGGCCGCCGACGGCCTGCTGGGCCTGAAGCTGGCCGGCCCCGTGGCCGAGCTGGCCGGCTTCGCCAACCCCGAAACGGCCCGGGGGGCCCTGCAAGCGCAGGTGCGGGGGCAGCCGGCCCAGGCGTTTGGGCTGGCGGCGGTGCTGCCCACCCGCACGGCCCTGGTGGTGCAGCTGGCCGTGCGCCCGCTGCCGCCCGCCGGCCCGGACTCGCTGGGCCTGCGCACGGCCCTCGACAGCTTGGCGGCCACCTTCGGCCCCGAGGTGGCGGTGGCCTACCTGGCCGCGCCCGCGCCCGGCGCGGTGGCCGGCCGGCTGGCCTACCTGCGCTGCCCGCGCCCGGCCCGCACGGCCCGCTGGCTGGGCGAGGTGCGCCGCCGCACGGGCAGCGCGGCGGCGTTCACGCGGGTGGGGGGCTACGAAATTCATCCGCTGGGCGTGGCCATTGGCCGGCTGTTGCGGCCCTTGCTGGCCCCCAATGCCCCCGGCGAAGCCGAGCCCGAGCCCGCCGCCGCCCTGGTCGACGGCTACCTGCTGCTGGCCGATAACGCGACCCTGAGCGGGGCCCTCGCCGACGTGGCCGCTGGCCTGACCTGGGCCCGCACGCCGGCCTACGCCGCTTTTCTGGCCCAAACGCTGCCCCACGCCCGCCTGGGCATCTACCTCGACACCCGCAACGCCTGGAACGGTTTGCTGGGGGCCCTCACCGAAGACCGCCGCGCCGGGCTGCTGCGCAACGAAGCCTTGTTCAAGCGCTTCCCGCAGCTGGCCTGGCAGCTAATGCCGGCCGCCGACGAGGACGCGCCGGGGGGCCTGTATTTTGGCCGCCTGCTGCTGCACCGCCCCAACGACGGCGGGGCCGCCGCCGTGGGGGCCGGGGAGGGGCGGGCGCTGGCCTTCCGGGGGCCGCTGGTGGGCACGCCGCTGCTGCTGGCCGCGCCGGGCACGCGGGTGCCGGCGGTGCTGGTCCAGGATTCGGCCGGCGTGGCCTACTTCGTGAGCCCGGACAACGGCGTGGTGTGGGCCGATTCGCTGGGCGCGCCGCTGCTGGGGCCCGCGCCGCTGCCGGGCGCGCCCGGCAGCGGCGC
>JANXOE010000105.1 GCA_025353745.1 Hymenobacter sp. | reverse complement strand
TGCGCAGGGTTTGAAATTTTTCCATCAGTTCAGGTACTGCGTAATGTCCACGATCCGGCCCTGCACGGCCGTGATGGCCGCCACCAGCGGCGAGGCCAGCAGCGTGCGGCTGCCGGGGCCCTGCCGCCCCTCGAAGTTGCGGTTGGAGGTGGCCACGCAGTAGGCCCCCGCCGGAATCTTGTCCTCGTTCATGGCCAGGCAGGCGCTGCAGCCGGGCTCGCGCAGCTCGAAGCCGGCGGCGGCCAAAATCTTGTCGATTCCTTCGGCAATGGCCTGCTGCTCAACCTGCTTTGAGCCGGGCACGATGATGGCCTCGACGTGACCGGCCTTGTGCTTGCCCTGCACGTAGGCGGCCACGGCGCGCAAGTCTTCGATGCGCGAGTTGGTGCAGCTGCCAATGAACACGTAGTCGATCTGCTTGCCCAGCAACGATTCGCCCCGCTCAAAGCCCATGTACTTCAGCGACTTGTCGAAGCTCTCGGCCTCGGCGGCCGGCACCTCGGTCGGCACGTGCCCGGTGAGCGGGATGCCCATGCCGGGGTTGGTGCCGTAGGTGATCATGGGCGTAATATTCTGGGCATCAAACGAATATTCGGCTTCGAACACCGCCTCGTCGTCCGAAAACAGCGTGGCCCAGTAGGCCGTGGCCGCTTCCCAAGCCGCGCCCGCCGGGGCAAACGGACGGCCCTGCACGTAGGCCAGCGTGGCGGCGTCGGGGGCGATGAGGCCGCCGCGGGCCCCCATCTCGATGCTCATGTTGCAGACCGTCATGCGGCCCTCCATGCTCAGGGCGCGCACGGCGCTGCCGGCGTATTCCACGAAGTGGCCGGTGGCGCCGCCCGTACCAAGTTGGGCGATGAGGTAGAGGATCAGGTCTTTGGCCGTCACGCCGGGCCGCAGCGCGCCTTCCACCGCGATGCGCATGCGCCGGGGCCGGTCCAGCAGCAGGCACTGCGAGGCCATCACCTGGGCCACCTGGCTGGTGCCGATGCCGAAGGCCACGGCCCCGAACGCGCCGTGCGTGGAGGTGTGGCTGTCGCCGCACACGATGGTGGTGCCCGGCAGCGTCAGCCCCAGCTCGGGCCCGATGACGTGCACGATGCCCTGGCGCGCGTGGCCCAGGCCGTACAGCTCCACGCCGTACTTGCGGCAGTTTTCGGTCAGCTTATCCACCTGCGAGCGCGAGAGCGGCTCCCGGATGGGCTGGTCCTGGTGCCGGGTGGGCACGTTGTGGTCGGCGGTGGCCAGGATCTGGCCGGGGCGGAACAGCGGCAGGCCGCGCGCCGCGATTTCATCGAACGCCTGCGGGCTGGTGACTTCGTGGATCAGGTGCCGGTCGATGTACACCACGTCCGGCCCGCTCGCGATGGAGCGAACAACGTGGGCATCCCAGATTTTATTGAATAAGGTGCTGGCCATTTGGAAATTGCGTTAGTTGGCGGCCACCAGTTTTTCCTGCTCCACCAGCGAGTGGAGGTCGTCGTCGAGCACTTCGCGCTTGCGGTCGGCCAGCACCAGGAAGCTGGCGTAGGCCGTGTTGAGGGCCGGGCGCTCGAGGTCGTAGCCGAGTTTCTGGAGGCGGTAGGCCAGGGCCGCGCGGCCCGAGCGGGCCGTGAGCACGATGCTCGAATCGAGGACGCCGACCTCCTTGGGGTCGATGATTTCGTAGGTTTCGCGGCACTTGATGACGCCGTCCTGGTGGATGCCGCTGCTGTGCGAGAAAGCGTTGGCCCCCACAATGGCCTTGTTGGCCTGCACGGGCATGCTCATCAGGTGCGACACCAGGGCCGAGGTTTCGGCCAGGAGCCGGGTTTGCACGTTGGTGCCGAGGTTCAGGCCGGGGTGCTGGCGCAAAATCATCACCACTTCTTCCAGGGCCGTGTTGCCGGCCCGCTCCCCCACCCCGTTGATGGTGCACTCGATCTGCCGGGCCCCGTTCATCACGCCGGCGATGGAGTTGGCCGTGGCCAGGCCCAGGTCGTTGTGGCAATGCGTGGAGAGCACGGCCCGGTCGATGCCTTTCACGTTCTCGTACAGGTACTTGATTTTGGCGCCGTACTCCTGCGGCAGGCAGTAGCCGGTGGTGTCGGGGATGTTGAGCACCGTGGCCCCGGCCGCAATCGCGGCCTCGCACACGCGGGCCAGGAACTCGTTGTCGGTGCGGCCGGCGTCTTCGGCGTAAAACTCCACGTCTTCCACGAAGCTTTTAGCGAGCTTCACGGCGGCCACGGCGCGGGCCAGCACGTCGGCCTGGGTAGTGCGCAGCTTTTGCTGAATGTGCAGGTCGGAGGTGCCGATGCCCGTGTGGATGCGCGGGCGGCGGGCCCCGCGCAGGGCGTCGGCGGCCACGCGGATGTCGTTTTCAACGGCCCGGGTGAGGCCGCACACGGTGGCGTCGCGGGTTTGGGCGGCCACGGCGGCCACGGCGGCGAAGTCGCCGGGGCTCGACACCGGGAAACCGGCCTCGATCACGTCCACGCCCAGGGCTTCGAGCTGGCGGGCGATGACGAGTTTCTCCGCTTGGTTTAGCTTGCAGCCCGGCACCTGTTCGCCGTCGCGGAGCGTGGTATCGAAGATCTGGATTTTTTGAACCGACATGCTGGGGCCGCCCTCCCCGGGCGTTAACAAATTGGATATTGGATTGCAAGTAGCGGCCCGCCGCGCGCCGTCAAAAATTATTTTCCGGCATCCGTACTATTTCCAGATTACCGTTTTTTTAACTTAATTATTTGTTAATAAACAAGTTATCTTAAAAACTTCTACAATGCCCAACAAGAGCACCGACCCCGTTTTTCAGCTCATTAAATCGCTGACGCGCTCCGAAAAGCGGCATTTCCGGCTGTTCACCGACCGGCCCGGGGCCGCCGAGGGCCTGAAATTTCTTCAGCTTTTCGACGCCCTCGACGCCCTCGACGCCTACGACGAGGACCGCGTGGTGGCGCTGGTGCCGGTGCTCAAGCGCGCCCAGATTGCCAACCTCAAGGCCAACCTCTACAAGCAGCTGCTGGGCAGCCTGCGCGTGTACCACGCCGGCCAAAACCCTGACATTCAGCTCCACGAACAGCTCGACTACGCCCGCGTGCTCTACAACAAGGGCTTTTACCAGCAGAGCCTGCGGATGCTGGAAAAAACCAAGCTGGCCGCCCAGCAGGCCGAGCTGCCCCATGTGGCCCTGCTGGCGCTCGATTTTGAGAAGCTGATCGAGTCGCAGTACATCACGCGCAGCCTGAAAGACCGCGCCGAAACCCTGGCCACCGAGGCACTGGACACGGTGACGCACCTGGTGCGCACGCACGAGCTGTCCAACGCCGCGCTGCGGCTCTACGGCTTCTACCTCAAGGCTGGGCACGCGCGCAACCAAGCCGACCACGAGCGGATTACGGCGTTTTTTCGGGCCAACATGCCGGGGGCCCTCGGGGCCGGCAGCACGTTTTTCGAGAAGCTGTACTTCTACCAGGCGCACGTGTGGTACCACACGCTGAACCAGGATTTTCGGGCCTGCTACCGCTACGCCCAGAAGTGGGTCGACTTGTTTGAGGGGGCCCCGCAGCAGAAGGACACGCAGGCGATGCTCTACATCAAGGGCTTGCACAACTTGCTGGCGGCGCTGTTCAACTTGCAGTATTACAGCAGGTTTATGGAGGTGCTGCGGGTGCTGGAGGACTTTGCCGCCAACCAGACGCGCCGCGCCAGCCCCAACACCGACACGCTGCTGTTTCAGTACATCTACACCAACCGCATCAACGCGTATTTCCTGGAAGCGCGCTTCACCGAGGGCCTGGAAATCATCCCGGAACTGCTCGAAAACCTGGCCCTGCACCGCTCCCAGCTCGACGTGCACCGCACGCTGGTGTTTTACTACAAGATTGCCAGCCTGTATTTTGGCAGCGGGCAGTTCCGCAAGGCCATCGAGTATCTGAACCTGATCATCGACCAAAAAGACCTCAGCCTGCGCGAAGATTTGCAGGGCTTTGCCCGCATCCTCAACCTGGTGGCACACTACGAGGCCGGCGACGACGCCAGCCTGGAGTACCAGGTGCGGTCGGTGTACCACTTTTTGGGCAAGATGGACGACCAGCAGCCCATGCAGGTGGAGATTTTCCGGTTCCTGCGGCGGGTGGGCAACATCGCACCGGGCCAGCTCAAAGACGAGTTCATCAAGCTGAAAGACAAGATGATTGAAATATCGGCCAACCCCTACGACCGGCGGCCTTTCCTGTACTTCGATCTGATTTCGTGGCTCGAAAGCAAGATTGCCGGCGTGCCGGTGCAGGACGTAATGCGGCGCAAATTCCTGAAGATGCGCTGAGGCAGGGCCCCCGAAACCCGGAGTTTGGCGCGGTTCCGGGGCCCTTGGTCGACGGGTTGGCGGGGTTGGTATAGCCGGCGGCAACGGCGCGCCTCGCCCAGGCCCTGGGCCTGCGCGCCGACCAAACCACCCGCGTGCAGCAAATTCTGGCCGCCCGCGACCAGGAGATGCGCGGCCAGCGGCAAAACGGCACCGCCACCCGCAACCAGCTGCGCGGGCAAATGCCGGCCGGCCGCGCCAAGTACGACGCCCAGCTCAAAGCGGTGCTGACGCCCGACCAGTCCGCCAAGCTCACGGCCCTGCAAGCCGAGTGCCTGCACCGCGACGGCCGGGGCCCCCGCTTCCCAAGCGCCTGCAAGAAGCCCTGGCCGACCGGCCAGGGCTTCTTGCGTTAAATAATTTGGCGGGGCCGGCGGGGTGGCCTTTGGCCGCGTGTCGCGGTGTGAGGCGAGAGCACTGGCGATATTTGCCGGCCTACTGCCCCGGCGCTTCCAAAAATCGCATGAACCTGCACGCGCACTACGACGAAATGCGGGCCGCGGCCCTCCGCCAATTGGGGCGCGGCGAAGCCGAGCTGGATGCTTTGATTGACTCGCCGCACGACGAGCGGCGCGGCATCACTTTGCTGGCCAGGCCGCCCGCCCGAATCACGGAAATTATTGCCGCGATGCTGGCTGATTTTCAGCGCGCCGAACCGAACCAATACTATTATCCGGCCGCGGAAATTCACCTCACCATTTTATCAATTATATCGTGCTATAATAAATTCACTTTGGATTTAATTAATTCGGAAGAATACATCGGCTTGGTAAATAATATTACGCGGCGCGCTTCGCCTTTTAAAATACGTTACGAGGGCCTGACGGCCTCGCCAGGGGGCATTATTGTGCAAGGCTTTCCGGAAGATGACGGCCTGGAAAACCTGCGCGAGCAAGTAAGGAAAGCGTTTCGAGCGTCGGGCCTGCAACAATCCATTGACCACCGCTACAGCATTCAGACCGCGCATTCTACGGTAATACGTTTCAGAAAACCTATTGCAAACACGGCCCTTTTGCTCCAGAACATAGAAAAATACCGGGAGCGTTTATTTGGCTCGTTCGAGGTAGACGAAGTAGAATTGGTTTATAACGATTGGTACCA
This sequence comes from Hymenobacter sp., assembly GCA_025353745.1. Classification (GTDB taxonomy): domain Bacteria; phylum Bacteroidota; class Bacteroidia; order Cytophagales; family Hymenobacteraceae; genus Hymenobacter. The sequence goes on along the minus strand of JANXOE010000105.1, from coordinate 14,259 downwards.
GCGAACGGCGAATACCATTGTTTTAGAGAAATATAAGTTGAGTGATTTTACCCCTCCCGCATGGAATTGCTAACGGTGTCCGGCATCGGCTTGTCGGAGAAAGAAATTACCGTGCTGCACCCCATCAGCTTTGCGCAGCGCCGGGGCCGGAAGCTGGCGCTGGCCGGCGAGAGCGGGGCCGGCAAAAGCACGCTGCTGCAAATCATTGCCGGCCTGGTGCAGCCCACCGCCGGCGAGGTGCGCGTGGGCGGGGCCCGCGTGCACGGGCCGGCCGAAAAGCTGGTGGCCGGCCACCCGGGCGTGGCCTACTTGTCGCAGCGCTCGGAGCTGCCGCAGCACCTGCGCGTGGAACAAGTGCTGCGCTACGCCAGCCAGCGGCCCGCCCCCGAAGCCCAGGCGTTGTACGCCCTGTGCCGCATCGACCACCTGGGGGCCCGCCGCACGGACCAGCTCTCGGGCGGCGAGCAGCAGCGCGTGGCCCTGGCGCGGCTGCTGCTGGGCGCGCCCCGGCTGCTGCTGCTCGACGAGCCGTTTTCGAACCTGGACCGGGAGCACAAGCGGGTGCTGCGGGCCGTGATCGAAGAAATTGGAGAGCGGCTGGGCATTACGGCCCTGCTGGTGTCGCACGACGCGGCGGACACGCTGCCCTGGGCCGACGAAATCCTGGTGCTGCGCCGGGGCCGGCTGGTGCAGCAAGGGCCCCCGGAGCGCATTTACCGGCAGCCGGTGGACGAGTACACGGCCGCGCTCTTCGGCGACTACAACCTGGTGCGCGGGGCCGACCGCCGGGCCCTGGGGCCCTCCGGCACCCGCCCGGAAAGCGACGGCGTATTGATGGTGCGCCCGGAGCAGCTGCGCCTGGAGCCGGCCGGCCACGGGGCGGCGGGCACGGTGCGGGCCGTCCGGTTTTTTGGCGGCTACTACGAGCTGGAGATTGCGCTGCCGGAAACCACCGTTCGGGTGAGGGCCCCCGCCGCCGCCCTCGCCCCGGGCGACGCGGCGCACGTGTCGGTGGCGGCCGGGGGCGGCTGGGAGCTGGGCTAGCGGGCCGTGGCCCGGCGATGACTACGGTTGGGCTGCTCCCGATCAGCCGCCAGCAAGCGGCCACTCCTTTAATTAAGTCGTACTATATTCGTGAGCATTACGTTGTTGCCGCCGGCCGGTGGGGCCGCGGGCATCAATTATCGCCCCCATTTGGTTTCCCCGGCTTATGAATGCTTCCATTTACGCCGTACGGGGCCGGTTGCTGGCCGTGTTGGTGTGCGCGTTGGGGCCCGCCCTGGCCAGCGCCCAGGGCCTCGCTGCCGCCCCCGCACCGCCCACCGGGCCCCTTACCCTGGGCCAGTGCGTGGGCTACGCCCTGGCGAACCAGCCGCTGGTGCGCCAGGCCCGCCTCGACGAGGAAAGCAACGAGGCCGACATCCGCATCGCGCGGGCGGCCTGGCTGCCGCAAATCGGGCTCACGGGCACGGCCCAGCACTACTTCAAGCTGCCCTACACGGTCTTTCCCGACGCCACAACCGGCATTAGCACGCCGCGCCAGCTGGGCGTGCGCAACGTGACGACCGTGGGCCTGGCCGGCAACCAGGTGCTTTACAACAACGAAGTGCACCTGGCCACCCGCGGCGCCCGCTACACGCGGCTGGCCGCCGGCCAAAACACGGCAAACGTGAAAATCGGTACGGTGTCGGACGTGAGCAAGGCGTTTTACGACGTGCTGCTCTCGCAGCGCCAGCTCGAAGTGTTTCAGGAAGACATTGCGCGGCTGCAGCGCAACCTCAAGGACGCCCGCGCCCGCTACGACGCGGGCCTCGCCGACAAGACGGACTACCTCCAGGCCGAGATTTCGCTCAACAACTCGCGGGCCGGCCGCAAGCAGGCCCAGGAAGCCGTGAACGCCAAAACGGCGGCCTTGCAGCAGCTCATGGGCGTGCCGGCCGAACGGCCCCTGGCGCTTCAGTACGACACCCTGCGCCTGGAGCAGGAGGCCGTGGCCGACACCCTGGAACGCCTCGACCCCGCCAACCGCGTCGAGTACCAGCAGGTGCTGACGCAAAAGTCGCTGCAAACCCTCACCATCGACTACTACCGGCTGGGATTTTTGCCTTCGGTCGCGGCCTTCGGCAACTACAACTCGGTGTACCAAAACAATAAGTTCAGCGACCAGTACCGCCAGCGGTTTCCCAACTCCTACGCCGGCTTGCAGGTCGAGCTGCCCATCTTCACGGGCTTCCGCCGCACCCAAAACCTGAAAAAAGCCCGCGTGCAGGACCAGCGCATCGACCAGGATTTGCTCGGCACGCGCAACCAGATCACGACCGAGTACGCCGCCGCCCTGGCCGGCTACAAAGGCTACTACAGCGACTATGTGGTGGGCAAGCGCAACCTGGAGCTGTCGAAAGAAGTGTACAAGGTGGTCGAGCTGCAGTACCACGAAGGCGTGAAGGCGTACCTCGACCTGCTCATCGCCCAAACCACGCTCCGCACTTCGCAGCTCAACTATTACAGCGCTTTGTTTCAGGTACTGACCAGCAAGGTGGAGCTGCTGCGCACGCTCGGCACGCTGCCCACCAGCTATTAATTTTCCCGTTCTGCTTACGCTTACGCCCCATGAACAGCAAGTATCTGGCCCTGTGCGCCGCCCTGGGCCTCGTGGCCGGGGCCGCGTGCGGCAAAAAAGACGGCAATCAAAAGAACGCCGCTCCCCCGCCGACGCCCGTGAGCGTGGAGGCCGCCCGCGCCACCGATGCCATTTATTACGACCAGTACCCCGCCACGGTCGTGGCCCTGAACAGCGTGGAGCTGCGCGCGCAGGTGACGGGCTTCGTGACGGGCCTGTCTTTCAAGGAAGGCGAAGTGGTGCCAAAGGGCAAAACGCTGTACGAAATCGACAAGCGCCAGTACGAATCGGCCTACCAGCAGGCCCTGGCCAACCTGCGCAGCGCCCAGGCCACGGCCCAGAACGCCGGCGTGAACGCCAACCGCTACGAGCGCCTGCTCCAGCAGGACGCCATCGCCCGCCAGGTGGCCGAAAACGCCGTGACGACCTCGGCCACCGCCGGCAGCCAGGTGGCCGGGGCCCAGGCCGCCGTGAGCATCGCCCGCACCAACCTGGGCTTTGCCACCATCAAAGCCCCGTTTTCGGGGCGCATCGGCATTTCGCAGGTGCGGCTGGGCACCCAGGTGGGGGCCGGCACCACGCTGCTGAACACGATTTCGAGCGAGGACCCGGTGGGGGTGGACTTTGTGGTGACCGAAACGGACATCCCGCGCTTCACGGCCCTGCAAGCCCGCGGCAGCGCCCGGGGGGCCGACTCCACGCTGCGCTTTGTGCTGCCCAACGGCCAGCCCTACGGCCAACCCGGTAAAATCCGCGCCATCGACCGGGGCGTGAACGCCCAGACCGGCACGCTCACGGTGCGGGTGCAGTTCGCCAACCCCCAGCGCCAGCTCAAAGACGGCCTGAGCGGGGTGCTGAAGGTGCTCAACGGGCAGTCGGGCAACCGCGTGGTGGTGCCCGCCAAAGCCATTGTGGAGCAGATGGGCGAAAACTTCGTGTACGTGGCCGCCGGCGACAGCGCCAAGCAGCGCAAGGTGCAGCTGGGGCCCCGCCTGGTGAGCCAGGTGGTGGTGCTCAGCGGCGTGAAAGCGGGCGAGAACGTGGTGACCGACGGCGTGCAGAAGCTGCGCGACGGCAGCAAAATCCAGGTGAGTGCCCCGGGCACGGCGGCGGCCCCGCCGGCCGGGGGCCCTGCGGGCGGCAAGGCCGCCAAGTAGCAGGTCATTAACACGTTGCCGGTCACTTTAAGAGTCTATCCGAAAAATAAATTCCTTGAAAAAACCGTCCGGCTGAGCCCGCCGAAGCATCTTTCCGCTGACCGACGCGGATTTGCTGCGGCGGGAAGGATGCTTCACTTCGCGGACGCCAGACGGGCCGGATGCTTTTCCTTTTGATTTCGAGCAGAACATTCAGGAATCTATGATCGCAGAAACCTTTATCCGCCGGCCCGTCACGGCCATCGTGGCCTCGCTGGTGATTTTGCTGGTGGGCGTGCTGGCGATGCTGAAGCTGCCCATCGCGCAGTACCCCGAAATCACGCCGCCCACGGTGTCGGTGTCGGGCAACTACATCGGCGCCGACGCCCAAACCGTGGAGCAGACCGTGGCCACGCCCGTGGAAGTGCAGGTGAACGGCACGCCCGGCATGACCTACCTGCAAAGCAACAGCACCAGCAACGGGCAGATGAGCATGACGGTGAACTTCGACGTGGGCACCGACATCAACATCGCCGCCCTCGACGTGCAGAACCGCGTGGGCATTGCCCTGCCCACCCTGCCGCAGGACGTGCAGCGCCTGGGCCTGATCGTGCGCAAGCGCAACCCGAGCATTCTGATGCTGGTGGCCTTGTTCTCGCCCAAAAGCACGCACAGCAACACCTTTCTCGACAACTACGCCAACGTGTTCATCAAAGACGCTTTGCTGCGCACCAAGGGCGTGGGCGACGTCGTGTCGCGGGCCGACGACTTTTCGATGCGCCTCTGGCTCAAGCCCGACAAGCTGGCCCAGCTGGGCGTGACGGCCAACGACATCTCGGCCGCCCTGCAAGAGCAAAACGCGCAGATTGCCGCCGGCTCGGTGGGGGCCCCGCCGGCCGGGCGCGGGCAGCCGTTCGAGTACATCGTGACCGTGCAGGGCCGTCTCGTCACGCTCGAGCAGTTCGGCAACGTCATCGTCAAAACCCGCCCGCAGGACGGCCAGCTGGTGTACCTCAAAGACGTGGCCCGCCTGGAGCTGGGCAAGTTCAACTACGCCAACAACTCGTACGTCGACGGCAAGCGCGGGGCCTTCCTGCTGGTGTACCAGGCCCCCGGCGCCAACGCCCTGGATACCTACGACAACGTGCTGGCCGCCATGAACCAGCTCAAAAAGCAGTTCCCCGCCGACCTGGCCTACGTGGTGCCCTTCGAGTCGGCAACCGTGGTGAAGGTGTCCATCAACGAGGTGGTGCACACGCTGCTGGAAGCCCTGCTGCTGGTGGTCGTCGTGGTGTTCATTTTCCTGCAAAACTGGCGCTCGACGCTCATCCCGGTGCTGGCCATTCCGGTGTCCATCGTGGGCACGTTCACGCTCTTCATTCCGCTGGGCTTCACCATCAACACCCTGACGCTGTTCGGATTCGTGCTGGCCATCGGCATCGTGGTCGACGACGCCATCGTGGTGGTGGAGGCCGTGGAGCACAACATCAACGAGCGCGGCCTGAGCCCGCGCGACGCCACCATGGAGGCCATGCGCGAGATTTCGGCCCCGGTCATCGCCATTGCGCTCATCCTGGCGGCGGTGTTCGTGCCGGTGGGCTTCATTCCGGGCATCACGGGGCGGCTCTACCAGCAGTTTGCCATCACCATCGCCATCTCGGTGCTGATTTCGGCCTTCGTGGCCCTGTCGCTCACGCCGGCCCTGTGCGTGCTGCTGCTGCGGCCCACCAAGCGCGACGCCAGCTCGAAAGGCCTCAACAAGCTGTTTTTCAAGTTTAACACCTGGTTTGGGCGCGTGACGGAGCGGTACGGCCGCGGCGTGGAGTGGGGCATTGGCCGCACCCGCTTCGTGGTGTTCGTGCTGGTGTGCATCGTGGCGGGGGCCTTCCTGCTGTTCCGCGGCAAGCCCAGCGGCTTCCTGCCCACCGAAGACGAAGGCCGCATCTACATCACCTTCAACCTGCCCGAAGGCGCCTCTACGGGCCGCACCGTGGCCACGCTCCAGGAGATGATGAAGGACCTGCGGCGCACCAAGGGCGTCGCCCACTTCGCCGCCTTGGGGGGCCTGAACGTGGTGAACTTTTCGTCGAAGTCGAACTCGGGCACCATCTTTTGCCAGCTCCAGCCCTGGGACCAGCGCGAGGACAAGGCCCTGCAGCTCCAGGGCCTGATGGCCACCATTCAGCAGCGCATGGCCCGCTTCAAGGAGGCCACCACGGTGGTGATTTCGCCGCCGGCCATCCCGGGCCTGGGCAACACGGGCGGCTTCTCGTTCATCTTGCAGGAGCGCGAAGCCGGCGGCGACGTGCGCACGTTCGACGCCAACCTGCAAAACTTCCTGGGGGCCCTGCGCAAGCGGCCGGAAATCGCGTCGGCTTTTTCCTTTTTCACGGCCAACACGCCGGGCTACCGGCTCGACATCGACCGCGAGCGGGCCAAAAAGCTCGGCGTGTCGATTGCCGACATCGGCGGGGCCCTGCGCACGTACCTGGGCAGCGCCTACATCAACGACTTCACGCTCTACGGCCGCACCTTCCGGGTGGTGGCCCAGGCCGATTCCAACTACCGCGGCGACATCGCCAACCTGGGCCAGTACTACGTGCGCAACAGCGCCGGCGGCATGGTGCCCCTGAGCTCGCTCACCACGTACCGGCGCAACGAGAGCGCCCCGCTCATCTCGCACTACAACCTGTTCCGCGCGGCCGAAATCAACGGCGGCGCGGCCCCGGGCTACAGCTCCGGCGACGCCATCAAGGCCCTGCAGGAAACGGCGGCCCAGAGCCTGCCCCAGGGCTACGGCTACGAGTTCTCGGGCCTGAGCCGCGAAGAGCAGCTGGCCGGCGGCCAGACGATTTACATCTTCGCGCTCTCCATCGTCTTCGTGTTCCTGTTCCTGGCGGCGCTCTACGAAAGCTGGTCGGTGCCATTTGCGGTGCTGCTGGCGGTGCCGGTGGGCATTTTCGGGGCCATCCTGGCGCTGTCGTTCCTGCCCTCGCTCACCAACAACGTGTACGCCCAAATCGGCATGATCACGCTCATCGGCTTGTCGGCCAAAAACGCCATCCTCATCATCGAGTTCGCCAAAGAGCGGGTCGACAAGGGCATGCCGCTGGTGCAGGCCACCCTCGAAGCCGTGCGCCTGCGCCTGCGGCCCATCATCATGACCTCGCTGGCCTTCATCCTGGGCATCCTGCCGCTGGTGTTCGCCTCCGGGGCCGGGGCCCAAAGCCGCCAAACCCTGGGCTGGACGGTGCTCGGCGGGATGCTGGCGGCCACGGGCCTGGCCATTTTCATCGTGCCGGTGCTCTACGTGCTCATCACCCGCTTCGGCTACGGCAAAAAGAAGCTGGCCCAGCTCGAAGCCAACTACCGCCCCGACGCCGAGCACGGCGGGCCCCCGGAGCCCAACGCCGCCGCCGCCCCGCCGCCGGGGGCCCCGGCGCCCGCGTAGCAGCGGGCCCGGCTGCCGGCCCTGGTGCCTGCTATTGAGGGGGTTAAAAATTAAATAATTTATTTTTTTAAGTACGCTGCCTACTTGGTGGCATCCAAGGGCGGCCAAACGCTGGGCGGCCGCGACCGGCTGCTTTTTTTACCGAGCCGGTTCGACGAAGCCAGCAAAACATTAATTATTAGGTGTGGGTAGCGGCGGCGGCGCTGGCCGGCTACCTGCTCGGCTGGGGTGGGCCGGCTCCAGGGCGACGATACCGGCTTCGCGCAGCTGCTGGCGCAAAGCGCGCCGGGGCCCTGCCGGGCGCGGGCCGGTGCCCAACCGCGCCAAAAGCGGGTTGCGCGCACCATGAACAGCGGTAGAGACGCGACCCTTCGCGTCTCCGGGTTGAACGGCCACCGGGCAGCGGTAGAGACGCGAAGGGTCGCGTCTCTACCGCTGTTCTCGTTCGGGAAACGGCAGTAAGAACGTCGTGCCCATCCGGCGTTCGCGTAGCAATGCGAAGAGCGTACGGAGAAAATCCCTGAAACGGCACGACCGTTTCTATAATGGTTTTGCCGGCTTTCCCCACTCCTGCTAAAAAGCGGGCCGGGGCCGGGATGGTAGGGTTGCTGCGGTGCGTGGGCCGCAACGTGACGGAGCGGCGGCGGGGCCGCCGCCGCGGCCGCAACCGCGAGCGGTGCAGCAGCTGGTAAAAACCAAAAGGCCCGGCCGCTGTAGCGGCCGGGCTTTTCGCCGGATCAGAAAGCCCTACGAATCGGCTTTGACCATCAAATCGGCCATTTCCTGCGAGATGCCGGTGGTGCTGAAGCCGCCGTCGTGCATCAGGTTTTGCATGGTCACGTAGCGCGTCAGGTCCGAAAACAAGGAGATGCAGTAGTCGGCGCAGGCTTCGGCGGGGGCGTTGCCGAGGGGGGCCATCTTGTTGGCGTACTCGTAAAACGCGTCGAACCCGCTGATGCCGGTACCGGCCGAGGTTTTGGTCGGCGACTGCGACACGGTGTTCACGCGCACCTTTTTGAGGTGGCCCAGGCGCTGGCCGTAGCTGCGGGCAATGCTTTCGAGCATGGCCTTGGCCTGCGTCATGTCGGTGTAATCGAGGAAGGCGCGCTGGGCGGCGATGTAGCTCAGGGCCACCACCGAGCCCCACTCGTTGAAGGCGTCCTGCTTTTCGGCCACGGCCAGCATCTTGTGGAACGACATGGCCGACACGTCGATCGTCTTCTGAAACCACTCGTAGTTCAGGTCGCCGTAGGCCCGGCCTTTGCGGATGTTGTTGCTCATGCCGATGCTGTGCAGCACGAAGTCGAGCTTGCCGCCCAGCTGCTCCTGCGCGCCGCTGAACAGCTTTTCCAGGTCTTCCATCGACGTGGCGTCGGCCGGAATGATGGTGGCCCCGCACTGCTCGGCGAGGTTGTTTATCTCGCCCATGCGCATGGCCAGCGGGGCGTTGGTGAGCACGAAGCGGGCCCCTTGTTCGTGGGCCTTGAGGGCCACTTTCCAGGCGATGGAGCGTTCGTCGAGGGCCCCGGAAATGATGCCGACTTTGCCGGCGAGCAGGTTGTTGGACATGAGAAAGTTTCAGGGTTAGCGCAGCAAAAGTAACCCAATTGTTTCGCTGGTACGGGAAGCTTTCCGGGGCGGGCATGGCCCCTGGTCCGGGCAGCCGGCTTTTCGCCGGCCGAACGGTAATCGCTGCCCGGTACTCGCTGCCCGGCGGCTGTTGAACTTTGTAACGGGCTGCAACGGCTGCAACGATTAGCGGGCAGCCGGCGAAAAGCCGGCCGCCCGCCCCTCCCCCGGCGTGGCCTCGCCGCGCAGCGCCAGCAGCTCGCGGGCGCTTTGCAGGGCATTTTGGCTGGGTTTGGCGCCGGCAATCATGTGGGCGATTTCCTTGATGCGGTCCTCGTCGCCGAGCTGGCGGATGCGGCTCACGGTGCGGTCGGCGCGGTCTTCCTTGTACACGAAGTAGTGGGCGTCGCCGGCCGCCGCCATCTGGGGCAGGTGCGAAATGGCCACCAGCTGGTGCTTGCGGGCCATCTGCTGCATCATGCGGCCCACCTTCACGGCAATCTCGCCGCTGATGCCGGTGTCGATTTCGTCGAAAACAATCGTGGGCAAGGCCGTCTTGTCGGCCAGCATGTACTTCACGCACAGCATCAGGCGCGAAAACTCGCCGCCCGAGGCGGCCTTGCTCAGCGTCTGGGGCTGGGCCCCTTTGTTGGCGGTGAAAAGGATGTTCACCACGTCGGTGCCGCTGGCGGCCGGGGGCCCCGCGCGGTGGTCCACCACGATGCGGGCGTTGGGCATGCCCAGCTCGGCCACCAGGCCGCGCAGCTCCTGCTCGAAGCGCGGAAACGACTGGCGCCGGCTTCCCGACAGCTTGGCCGCCTGCTTGGTGACGGCCGTCAGGGCCGCCTCCACGTCCTTGCGCACCCGCCCGATTTGCTTGTCGAGGTTCAGCACGTTGCCCACTTTCTGGCGCAGCTCGTCGCGCACGGCCAGCAGGGCCCCCAGGTTGCGCACCGAGTGCTTGCGCTGCAAGGTGTAGAGCACGTTCAGGCGCTCCTGAAGCTCTTCGGCGCGGGCGGGGTCGCCTTCGGTGCGCCGCTCAGCGGTTTCCACCTCGTCGGCGATGTCGTGCAGCTCGATCAGGCAGCTTTCCAGGCGCTGGCGCAGCTCGCGGAAGTTGTCGGCGTAGGCCGCCACCTGGCCCAGCAGCGTCGAGGCCTCCTTCATGGTGCCGGTGGCGCAGCTTTCGCTGTCGCGCAGCCCGTGCAGGGCCTGGCTCAGCTTGTACTTGATTTCCTCGGCGTGCTCGAGCTGCTTCACTTCCTGCTCGAGGGCCTCCTGGTCCTCGTTGTCGAGGCTGGCCTCCTCCAGCTCGCTGAGCAGAAAGCTGTTGTAGTCGAGCAGCGCGTTGGCCTGGGTGGATTGATCTTCCAGCGTTTTCAGCTCGGCCTCCAGCTTGCGGTACTGGCGGAAGGCGTTGCTGTAGTGCGTGCGCTGGGGCACCAGCCCGGCGTAGAGGTCGAGCAGGTTGAGCTGAAACACGCCGTCGCCGAGCAGCAGCGTGTCGTGCTGCGAGTGGATGTCCATCAGGTTGGCCCCGATTTTCCGTAGCGCCTCCAGCGTCACGGGCGTGTCGTTCACAAACGCCCGCGACTTGCCCGTGGGGCTGATTTCGCGCCGCAGGATGCACTGGGCGTCGTAGTCCAGGTCCTCGGCCTCGAAGATGTCCTGCAGCTGGTAGTTGGCAATATCAAACTGCCCCTCAATCACGCACTTACGCGCCGTATCGAACAGCATTTTGCCGTCGGCGCGGTTGCCGAGCAGCAGCCCGATGGCCCCCAGCATGATGGACTTGCCGGCCCCCGTTTCGCCGGTGATGATGTTGAGCAGCGGCGAAGGCCGCAGCTCCAGGGATTCAATCAGGGCGTAATTCTGAATACGTAAATCGACTAGCATCAATCACTGATTTTAACTGATTAACCGTGATTTCGCGGGTTCAATCGCCAGTTAAGCCGATCAACCATACTTTCACTGATTTAATCGCTGATTAAGTATCGTTTAAGATCTTTTCTGTCGGTTTACAGCCGTTCATGGCGCGCGAAACGGCTGCAAAATTGCCTGGCCATCAATTTTAATCGGTAAAATCACGGTTAATCAGCGGTTCAGGATGGCCTGGTACTTGGCTGCGTTGGTGGCGTCGATGCCGGTCATCATGTTCACGACCTGCTGTTTCTGGTTGGCGTCCTGGCTGGTGCGGAAAATGTTGGCGATTTCGTCGGACTTGGCGTCGAAGAAATACCGGAAAATGGGCTCCGTCCCGCGCAGCACGGCCACTTGCTGCAAGCCCGTGAGGGCCCCCAGCACGGCGGCGCGGGCCTCGTCGGGCTTTTCGATGAACACGTCCATGCCCTGCCGGTAGTAGGCGTAAAGGCCGGCGCGGAAGGGTTGCAGCTGCGGGTCGGTCAGGTTGTTGAGCAGCTGGTAGCGGCTGCGCGAGCCGCCGGTGTCCTTCCAGCTGTCGTCGGCCGTTTCGCCGCTGCTCTGCGAGGCCGAGTACGAAGTGATGATGCGGGCCTGCTCGTAATAAGGCGTGCCCCCGAGCCGCCCGAAGGTGTCGCGGTCGAGCCCGATGACGAGGTTGGCGTAGAAGCCTAGCAGCGACGAGAGGTTGGAAACGAAGCTGTTGGGCGAAAAATCGAGCGAGTTGGGCGGCGGATAAGTAAAATTAAAGCTCTTGTCAACAATGCTGATGACGTTGGTTTCGTAGCCCGTGCCGTAAATCGGGCGGGTTGAAATCAGCCGCATCGTGGCCTGGTACGCGGGCGAAGTGGCTCCGGTGATGACCACGAACATCCGGCACTTGATGCGCTCGTCCTGGTTGCCGTCGCGCCGGTACGTCTGGTCGGTCCACTTGCGCGCGTTCAGGAACTCCTGCATCTTGGCCTGCATATCGGCCCGGATGTTCTGGTCGGTGATGACCACGCTCGGGCCCAGCGACACCTCCACGGTACAGTTCAGCTCCTGGGCCCGGGCGGGGGCCCCGGCCAGTAGCAACAGCAACGGCAATAGCGCCCAAAGTTTTTGCATCATCACGGCAGTCAGTTCGTTAGTGAAGCAGCGCGGCGGGCCAGCACCAAGCGCACCAGCTCGGTGGCCAGGTCGGCTTTCGCCATCAGGTCAAAAGTAACCACCCGGCCGGCCCGGTCCAGCACGCTCACCTTGTTGGTGTCGTGGCCGAAGCCCGCCCCGGCGTCGCGCAGCGAATTCAGCACCACCAAGTCGAAGTTTTTGCGGTGCAGCTTGTCCTGGGCGTGGGCCAGCTCGTTCGTAGTCTCCAACGCAAAACCGACCGCAAATTGTTCAGCCCGCTTGGTTTGGCCGAGGGTGGCGGCAATGTCCACGTTTTTCACCAGCTCCAGGGTCAGCGTCTCGCCCGCTTTCTTGATTTTTTCGGCCGCCACGCGGGCCGGCCGGTAGTCGGCCACAGCGGCGGCAAACACCCACACGTCGGCCACGGGGGCCCCCGCGGCGGCGGCGGCGTACATCTCGGCCGCCGTTTCCACCCGCGTCAGCCGCACGGCCGGGTGCGCCGGGGCCGGCAAGGCGCTGGGCCCGCTGATGAGGTCGACCGCCGCCCCTGCCGCGGCAAAAGCCGCGGCCAGCGCGTAGCCCATCTTGCCCGTCGAGCGGTTGCCCAGGAACCGCACCGGGTCCAGCGGCTCGTAAGTGGGGCCCGCAGTGAGCAAAACGCGCATTATTTCCTTATAAATTGAGTACCGGAAAGCCTCGGAGAACTTGCCTGCCCATTCCGAGCACCGCGAGTAACCTGGGGGCCCTCCGCCCAGATCCCGCGCTGCGCTCGGAATGACAGTTCAAGTCTATTACCGACCCCGGTCTTACAAACCGTTGGTCTTGGCGTCAAAATAACGTTCCAGCTCCCGCACAATGGCTTCGGGCTCCAGCATCCGGCCGGGGCCCACCAGGCCGCTGGCCAGCTCTCCGCTCGGCGAGTCGAACACGTGGTTGCCGAAGCTGCGCAGGCGCTGCAGGTTGTGGGTCACGGCCGGGTGGGCGTACATGTCCAGGTCCATGGCGGGGGCCAAAAACACCGGGCAGCGCGCCGACAAGTACACGGCGCTCAGCAAGTTGGGGCACAAGCCGTTGGCCAGCTGTCCGAGGGTGTTGGCGCTGGCCGGCGCGATGAGCAAGGCGTCGGCCCACAGGCCGAGCTCGACGTGGTTGTGCCACTCGCCGGCCGCCGCGTCACGCAAAAAGCCCGTCAGGACGGGCTTTTTGGAGAGGGTGCCCAGCGTGAGGGGCGTGACGAAGGCCGCGGCGGCCTCGGTGAGGATGGCCTGCACTTCGGCCCCGGCCTGCACCAGCAGGCGCGTGAGGGCCGCGGCTTTGTAGGCCGCGATGCTGCCGCTCACGCCCAGCAGCAGGCGGCAGCCCGATAGCGACGAAGAAACGAGCGGCCCCACCGGCGCGGCCTAGAACAGCTCGCGCGGCAGCGGCACCTCGATGGGCGCCGGCGTGGTGTAGTGCAGCTTGCCTTCCAGAAACTCCTCGATGGCGAGGCTGGTGGGCTTGGGCATGCGCTCGTAGTGCTTGGAAACTTCGATCTGCTCGCGGTTCTCGAACACTTCTTCCAGATTGTCAACGGTCGAGGCGAACTCGGCCAGGCGGTCGTTCAATTCTTCTTTCAGCTTGATGGACAACTGGTTGGCACGCTTCGAGATCACAGCGATTGACTCGTACACGTTGCCGCTTTCGGCGCTGAAATCGGCCATGTTGCGCGTCACAATGGAGCTGGATACGGTGTTGGTAACGGGTTTCATGGGCAATGGATGTTGAATTAATTTGATTTAACTATTGATTGGCCGTCAATTAAAAAGTTGTTTCGGGGCCCTCGCTGAACGAATTGATTGATAAAAACAATCAGCCGCGTAGCCAGCCAACACCCTGAATCAAAGACCAATAATTAATTAGCCGCGGCCGCGGCGGGCACCGCTTTCAATTTATCCAGCTCGGCGCGACTGTCGTCGTACATGGCCTGGGCCAGCTTCAGGTTTTTGCTTTGCGGGAAGGTGTCGATGAAGTGCTGGTAAAACGCCACGGCGTCCAAAAACCGCTCACGCTGCTTGGATTCAATGCTTTCTTTGGCCCAGGCGTACTGGGCGCTCAGGCGCAGAAAATCGGCCTGCTCGGCAAAAGCCGAGGCCGGGTACTGTTGCTCGAAGGTGCCCAGGGCCGTCACGGCCGCCTGGTTGTAGCGCAACTGGTAATAGAGGCGGGCGCTTTCGAAACCCTTGCTTTCCAGCTTCTTCTGCAATTCCTGCGACATGGTTTCCGTCTCCGGGCGGAATTTACTGTCGGGGTAGCGGTTGATAAAATCCTGGATGGCTTCGAGCGCCGACGTGGTATTGGTCTGGTCCAGTTCAAAGCCCGGCGAGTCGCGGAACAGCGACTTGGCGTGCAAAAAAGATGCTTCCTCGGTGTAAATCGAGTTGGGATACGTGTCGGTAAACTGCTTGAAATAATAG
>JANXOE010000083.1 GCA_025353745.1 Hymenobacter sp. | reverse complement strand
CGGTGGCATTACTCCGCCTCTACCCAGCCCCCGGCGGCGCGCACCCGCGCCAGCAGGGCCGCGTGGTGCGGGGCCCGGCTCAGCACCTCGGCGTTGCCCAGCAGCACCAGCTGCTGGCGGGCCCGCGTGAGGGCCACGTTGAGCTTGCGGTCGACGCGGCCGGTTTCGTCGGGCGACACCATCAGCTCCAGCTGGTGCTCGTGGTGGCAGCAGAAGCTGACCACGATGACGTCGCGCTGCGAGCCCTGGTAGCGCTCCACGGTGTCGACGCTGACCTGGAGCAAGGCCGGCAACCCGTGGGCGTGCGCCAGCTGGGCCAGCCGGGCGCGGATGCGGGCGGCCTGGTTGCGGTAGCTGGCGATGATGCCCAGGCTGGTGGCCGGGTCGAAGCGGGGGCCCTCGCCGAGGGCCACGGCCAGCGCGGCGCGGGCGGCCAGGTCGGCCTCGTGGCCCGATTCTTTTTGCGATAAATCGTCGGCCCGCCGCTGGGTGGGCACGAACACCAGGCGCTGGCGGCGCAGCGCTTCGCCGAACGGATCATTGGCTGGGGGCCAGGCCTGGGGGTTGAGGGAAGCGCTTTGCCAGGGCTCGGGGCTGCGCAGCAGGCCGTCGTAAAAGTCATCGTTGACCAACGCCGCCAACTCTTCGTGGGCCCGGTACTGGCGGGCCAGGGTGCCGTGGGCGTAGGGCCAGTGCGCTTCGGCCCGCCGAAACAGGCGCTCGAAGTAGGAGTTGCGCAGGTTGGTGAGGCCCAGCTCGTGGCGCAGCAGCTCGGCCACGCCGGGGGCCACGGCGCTGCTGGCCGGCTCCTGGGCCACCACGGCCGGCAGCTGGCGGTGGTCGCCGATGAGGATGAACTTCTTCACCTTGGCCAGCAGGGCCAGCATGGGGGCCTCCAGCACCTGGCTGGCTTCGTCGACCACCGCCACGTCGAAGCTTTTCAGCAGAAACAATTCGGGCTTGCCCAGCAGGCTGGCGATGGTGCCCACGTAGAGCGGCGTGCCAGTGAGGCGGGCCCGCACGGTCTGGCGCGAAGCAAGCTCGCGGATCATGTTGTCGAGCAGGTACGGCCGGTACGCCGGGGCCGTGCTCAGCCGCGAGCCGATGCGGATGAAGGGCAGCCCGGCGGCCACCAGCTGCTCGCAGATTTCGTCGACGGCGCGGTTGGTGTAGGCGGCCAGCAGCGTGTGCTGGTCGGCGGCGACGAGCTGCACGGCCAGCTCGCGCAGCACCGAGCGGGTTTTGCCGGTGCCGGGGGGCCCGCAGAGCACGAACCAGTCGGGCGCGGCCAGGGCGCGGCGCACCACTTCGGCGGCGTCGGTGGCGGGCGCGTCGGCGGGGGCCCAGCCGTCGGGTGGGCGCGGGGCGGTGCGGGCCAGCAGGCGGCCCCGGCGCTCGGGCGGCAGCGCCAGGAAGGCGGAGAGGCCCGCCCACTCGCGCCGGAACGTGTCGAACGTGTCGGGCTCCAGGGCCCAGTGCGAGTGGCCGCGCAGGTAGCGCGGGGCAATGCGGCGGTTGCGCACGGCCAGCACCACGCGGCCGTCGGCGCCCAGGTCTTCGGCCAGCGTCACCTTCACCACTTGCGCGTCGAGGGCGCTCAGGGATTTGGCCAGCGGCTCGGCGGCAGCGCCTTCGGCCTCCCGGGCGGCGCGGCGCCGCGGGTAGAGGATGAGCGTGTCGCCGGCCCGGAAGTTGACCTCGCGGCCCCCGGGGGCCCGTTGCAGCACGAGGTGGGGCCCCAGGCCGTCGCGGGCGGTGTCGGGGGCGTCTGTCTGGTCTTCGAGCAGGGTCAGCTCGTCGAGCAGGCTGAAGTTCTGGTGCTTGCGCTGGGCCGAGAGCCGCCACAGGCCGGCCTGGCCGCCGGCGTCGCCGGGGCGGGTGTCGTCGCCGAGCAGCGAGAGGCGCATCTCGCGGGCCCCGAAGCGGATGATTTCCAGGCAATAGGCGCGCTCCGTGACGTCGGCGGCGGCCCAGGTGTTGGCCACTTTCTCGGCTTTCTCGCGGGTGAAGGGCGGCAGCAGGGCCAGGTTGGGGCGCAGCACGGGGGCCAGCAGGGCGGCCGTGTGGCCGGGGCCGGGCGAGCGGGCCAGCAGCAGCTCGGTGCCCACCACGTAGTTGCGCACGGCCAGCAGGCGGTCCACCAGCGCGGGGTCGTGGTCCACGCGCCGCACCGGGGCCTGGCCGTTGGCGGCGTTGGAGTACAAAATGCTGGTGCGCCCGCGCCCGGCCGTTTCGCCGTCGGCCCCGAACACCGACTCCAGCAGCAGCCGGTAGAGCTGCGCCTGGGCGGTGTGGTTGCTCCAGGGCTGGTCGAAGGGCACGCGGGTGCTGCTTTTCAGCTCCACCAAATCGTAGCCGGTGGGGCTTTCGTGCAGCAAATCGAGCCGCCCCTGCAAGCCGTAGGTGGCCGAGAGAAAAGCGGGCTCAAGGAAGCAGTCGGCCGGGCGCAGGGGCTGCTGCTGGTAGCCGGTGCGCGAGGCGGCCACGAAGCCCTGCTGCCGGGTTTCGCGCAGCGTGCGGTGGTGGCGGCGCAAATCGTTCAGCAGTTCGGGCACGCCGGTGCGGCTCTGGAATTCGGGCAGCGTGCTCAGCAGCAGCGGCGCCGACCGGAACAAGCGGTGCTTGAGGAAGTGGTCGAGGTCGAACTCGGTTGTTAGCTGCTGGTTGCCCGGTTTTAGCTGCTGGTTGCTGGTTGACAGCGTTTCCGCATCAGCCCCACCATTATTGCCAACGGCTGATTCATGGCCGCCAATTGCCGGTTGCTCGCTGCGAACCGCCGATTGCCGCGCCGCGTGGCTCACTTCTTCGTCGAGCAGGATGTTGACCAGGTTTCCGACGGCCAGCGGGCGCGACACTTCGTCGGGCAGAAACGAGTGCAGCACGCCCAGCTCGGGCACGGCGCCGTCTTTCAAAGCGCACTCGGCCAGCGTCGTCACGTTGATCAGGTAATCGGGTTCCAGCACCACGCGGCGCGGCCGGTAGCGGCCGTCGGGCCCCGGCTCCGGGCCGATGAGGTTGAGGCCCGGGTGCAGGGCGGCGGCCAGCGGCAGCAGGTTGTCGTAGGCGTCGGGCAGCACCACGGCGAAGGGCCCCGCGGGCCGGTCGTCGGCCGGCTCGGCCAGCTCGACGGTCAAAATTCCCTGGGCCAAATCGACGTGCAGCACCTGCACGCGCCACACGGCGGCGGGGGCCCCGGCAGCAGGTGCCGCCGCGCCAACCGCTTCGTCAGCATCCGGCCGATCGACCAAATCCTCGGCCCCGGCCCCGGCCGGCCGGGGGCCGGCGTACGGCTCCGGCGCCAGAAAGCCCAGCAGCTCGGCCAGGGCCCCGAACCCGGCGGCGGCTTCGGCGGGGGTGCCGGGGTGGCTTTCGTGCAGCACCAGGTTGGCGGCCAGGCGCAGCGCGTGCAGGCGGCGGCGCAGGCCGGCGGGCAGGTCCAGGGCGTAGCCCACCCACCCGATGGCCTGGCTCAGGTTGCTGAACGGGGCCTTCCGCTGCTTGCACTCGTGGCGCAGCAGCGCCTCCAGCAGCTTGCGCAGGCGCGGAAGCTGGTCGGCCGGCGCGGCGGCGGAATGGGCGAGGGCGGCGAGGCGGGCGTGGGGCGTGTCGGGCAAGGGAACGGCGGCGGGGAAAGGGTTAAAATTAGGGCCCCGAAGGCGAAGACCGCCGGCAAAACTCCATCTGCCCGGTTTTTTAGTGACTTCCGGCCCGGGCGGCCCCCGCCCGGCGCCACCCGCGCGGGCCGCCGGGCAAGGGCGCCCCGGATGAAAGGCTTGAACCGTATTTCCAGGGGCCCTCCTTTTATGCCGTGCCGAACCCGCATCAAATCTGGCAGTTAGCGCCGGCACGCGGATTTTTCCTTTGCAAGGCTGCGCCCGCACCGCGCGCTCCCCCGACCTTTGCCCCCGATGTTTCCTTCCCGCTTGCTCTTTCTGCCGCTGGCCGCCGCGCTGCTGCCGGCCACGGCCCAAACGCCGCCTGTAGCCGCCTCGCCCCTGCCCCGCCTGCTGGCCGAGCGCAAAATCCTGACCCTGCACTACGCCGAAGCCAGCGACCAACGCAACAGCCTGTTCGGCAACCAACCCTCGAAAAAAGACTTGCAGGAAGTAGTGGACGCCCTGCAAGGCATCGTGGACAAGGACGAGCAAATCGTGGCCGTGCTCAACCAAACCGCGCAATCGGCCCAAACCGCCGCCAGCCAGCTGCAAGCCACCGGCCGCGACGACCGCAACCTCACCGCCCAGCGCCTCGCCGAGCTTCAAAACGACCTCGCCAACGCCCAGCTGCGCGAAAAACAAGCGGCCGAGCGCCAGCGCGCCCTGGCCGCCGACCTGGCCGAAGCCCGGCAAGGCGGCGGCGGGCGCGACGCCCTGATTGCCGGCCTGGGCCTGGCCTGCGTGGGGCTGCTGGCGCTGCTGGCCCGCCGCCGGCGTTAGCCGCCCCGGCCCGGGGCCCTCGCTTTTTATCAAACCTGCCATGACCAGCACTTTTCCCTTCGAAGTGGCCGCCGCCAAAACGGCCGCCAACCCCGCCCGCCAGTTTGCCATCGTGGCCCACGCCGGGGCCCTCGAAGACTACCACGACTTGTTCGAAGACTTTGGTTTTAGCGGCAGCGGCGCCTCGTGGCGCGAGCACCTCGAAACCATCATCGAAGAGTTCGAGCCCGAGCTGCTCGAACACCTCGAGTTTGACGAGCTGGGCGACACGTTCCTGGCCTACGCCGACGGGCCCGGGGCGGTGGAGCGGTTCCTGGCCTGCGTGCAGCCGTATTTTGGCGACATTGCCCGGCTAGAAAAGTACTTTCAGCAAGCCGACCCGGAAGATTTTTTTCAGTAGCCGCCCGTCCTGGGGGCCCATAGGGTGGGCCAACGGTGGCGGCCGCGCGGCCTGCTTTAGGCCAGCAACGGCTTGGTCCCGAGGGGCACTTTGAAGAGCTGCACCGGGAAGGCCACCGTTTGCACGCCCTTCTCGAATTGTGTACATCCGCTCTGTCGGCACGCACGCCGAATACGACAGAATAGACGCTGCTACCATATGAACGCCATCAAGCCCATCCGCACCGAAGCTGACTACCACGCCGCCTTGGCCCGCGTGGAGCACATTTTCCAGGCCCAGCCCGGCGACCCGGAGTTTGACGAATTGGACGTGTTGGCTACGCTGATTGAAGCCTACGAAGCCCGCCACCACCCCATTCCCGAACCCGACCCCATCGAATACATCAAATACAAAATGGCCGAGCAGGGCTTGCGCCAGCGCGACCTCGCCGCGTGGCTGGGCGGCGAGAGCCGGGTGAGCGAAATCCTGAACCGCAAACGCAAGCTCACCGCCAAGATGATGAAGGCCCTGCACCAGCACCTGGGCTTGTCGGCAGAAGTGTTATTAGCTTCAGCCTAACCAAACGCACTTTTATCGCAATCACAGATGAATGAGGCTTGGGTATTTCACGGGGCCGGTGGTCGGTTTACCAGCGGCGTTTTTGCTTCGCAGGCGCAAGCCGAAGCATTTATTCATCGCTACCAGCTAACCGGCTGCTTAACCAAATATCCCGTTGGAATAAGTGCCTGTGATTGGGCCGTGCAGCAGCAATTATTTGAGCCTAAGAAACCTGAGCCCTACGAAGCCGGCTGTACTCAGCGCTTCACCACCGCCAGCCAGGAGCATTATCATTACGACCCTGACGACCTAGGCTGACATTCATCTATTTGTCGCCCCCCGCCACCCATTTCCCCTTTTCGTTGTTACGCACCCAACGAAATCAACCCGCTTTCTTTTGACTGATACAACCTTCGCCCCCGCCGACCCTTACGCCCTCGAAAAAGAGCTGCGCCAGGTCCAAACCTTGATGAAGCTGGAGCAGCAGGAAGACCTGGCGCAGTTCAAGCTTAAAAACGCCAAGGCCAGCATCCAGGAGCGCCAGCAGCGCGGCCTCACCTGGTACCCGGTCACCATTACCCAGGAAGACATCGGCTTCGGCGGCAAGGTGGTGCTGGAGCTGGAGCGGCCCGCCGGCCAGCAGGGCCTGCACCTGTTTCAGGTGGGGAAGAACGCGGCGCTGTTCGGCAACGTGGCCGGGCGCGCGGCCACCGACCGCCCCGCGCTCAACGGCGTGATTACCAGCGTGCGGCGCAACAAGCTACTGCTCGCCACCACCAAGGAAGACCTGCCCGACTGGGTGAGCGAAGGCCACAAGCTCGGCATCGACCTCACCTTCGACGAGGTGAGCTACCGCGAGATGGACTACGCCCTGGGCAAGGTGCTGGGGGCCCACGGCGACCGCCTGGCCGAGCTGCGCGACGTGCTGCTGGGCGCCAGGCCCGCCCGCTTCCGCGCCGAAAAAGCCGACGACCTCTTCTACCCCAGCCCGCTCAACGCCTCGCAGCTGGCGGCCGTGCGCCACGTGCTGGCCGCCCAGGACGTGGCCATCGTGCACGGCCCCCCCGGCACGGGCAAAACCACGACCCTGGTGCAGGCCATCCTCGAAACCATCCGGCGCGAGCGGCGGGTGCTGGTGTGCGCGCCCAGCAACACGGCGGTGGACTTGCTGACCGAAAAGCTGGCCGAGCGCGGCGTGAACGTCATCCGCATCGGCAACCCCTCGCGGGTGTCGGACCTGCTGCTCGAACACACGCTCGACGCCCAGGTGATGGCCCACAAAAGCTACAACGAGCTGCGCTCGATGCGCCAGACGGCCGAGCAGTACCGCGAAACGGCCAGCAAGTACGTGCGCAGCTTCGGCTGGGAAGAGCAGCAGCAGCGCCGCCAGCTGAAGGAAGAAGCCAGGGCCCTGCACCAGCAGGCCGACGAGCTGGAGCGCTACATCACGGAGGATTTGCTGGAGCAAGTGCAGGTGATCACCTGCACGCTGGTCGGCGCGTCGAACCGCAACATCCGCCACCTCACCTACGAAACGGTGTTCATCGACGAGGCGGCCCAGGCCCTGGAGCCGGGCTGCTGGATTCCGATTGCCAAGGCCCAGCGCGTGGTGCTGGCCGGCGACCACCACCAGCTGCCGCCCACCGTGAAAAGCGAAAAGGCGGGGGCCCTGCGCGAAACGCTCTTCGAGAAGTGCATCAAGCGCCAGCCCGGCGCGGCCCGCATGCTCACGGTGCAGTACCGCATGCACGAGCAAATCATGCAGTTCAGCTCCGACCAGTTTTACGACGGCAAGCTGACGGCCTACGACACCGTGCGCCACGCCGGCCTCGAAGCCTACGACCTGCGCTTCGCGCCCGACCTGCCGGTGGAATTCCTCGACACGGCCGGCTTTGGCTTTCAGGAGATTACCATCCCCGAAAGCCGCTCCACGGCCAACCCGGAGGAGGCCGACCTGCTGCTCCGGCGCCTGAGCCAGCTGCTGGAGCCCTACGACCCCGCCGACCACGAAGACGACCTGCTCACCATCGGCGTCATCGCCCCGTACCGCGCCCAGCTCAACTATTTGAAGGACGCCGTGGAGGAAAGCGACGAGCTGGCCGGCCTGATGCAGCACCGCATGCTGAGCGTCGGCACCGTCGATTCGTTCCAGGGCCAGGAGCGCGACATCATCGCCATCTCCCTCACCCGCAGCAACACGCACGGCGAAATCGGCTTCCTGAGCGACGTCCGCCGCATGAACGTGGGCATGACGCGGGCCCGCAAAAAGCTGCTCCTCGTCGGCGACTCCTCCACGCTCGGCGCCCACCCGTTTTTCAAGGCGTTGATTGCCTACGTGGAAAGCATCGGTGGCTACCGCACGGCCTGGGAAATGCAGGAATGAGCGAGCGAGTGAACGAGCCCCAAGGCCGGCTCACTCACTCGCTCATTCCTGCGTTCGCTCACCGCAAGTCAATCACCGATTCGGTGTGCGGCGCGTCGGACTTCGTGTTTACGAAGTGCTTTTCGGGCTTGTCGTAGTTGGAGATGATGAGCTGCGCGCCTTTGAGCAGCACCTCGGCGGGCTGGTCGAGCAAGCCGCCGGTGCCGCCGGTGTCGCCGTTGCGCGCGAGCACGGTGTGCGAGTTGTCCTTCAAATTCACCACGTCGATGGCGTTGAGACGGGCCCCGCAGAGGTAGGCCTTGTCGGTTTTGCGGTCGATAACCAAGCCGTCGATGCACGGAATCCGGGGGCCCTGCACGGCCACCACTTCCTGCCGGGCGTAGGTGCCGTCGGGCTTCAGCGTCACTTTGTAGAAGGTGCCGTCGCCGAACGAGCCGGTGTACAGGTTGCCCTGGCTGTCGTAGTCGATGCCGTCGGCGCCGTTGTCCACGCCGGTTTCGTTCACCGTGGTCGTGAACACGGCCAGCACGTGCGGGTCCTTGGTTTTGGGCTTGAGATGCACGGGGCCCTGGTTCAGCTCGGCCAGGGTGAAGCGCAGGATGGCGCTGCCCTTGTCGTTGCCGGGCAGGTCCCACTGGCTGTCGGTCACGTAAAGGGTGTTGCCTTTCCACACGATGCCGTTGGCCAGCGCAAACTTGTCGGCCACCGTTTCAATGGCCCCCGGCTGGCCATTTTTCATCCGCACGCGCATGAGGCGCGACTTGAAATCTTTGTTGTTTTCGTACTGATTTTCTGCGTAGTATAGGTTTCCGTCGGGGCCCACGGCCAGGTCCATGGGGCAGCCTTTTTGGTGGTGGGCTCGGGCGGCAGGTTGTTGATGAACGGCCGGTAGCCGGTGGCCGTCAGTTCCACGATGCGGGCCGGGTACCGGTTGTCGGCCATGTTGGGCACCGACAAAAACACCCGG
Source organism: Hymenobacter sp. (assembly GCA_025353745.1). GTDB lineage: Bacteria > Bacteroidota > Bacteroidia > Cytophagales > Hymenobacteraceae > Hymenobacter. The sequence continues at coordinate 14,081 of JANXOE010000083.1, read as the reverse complement.
CCGTCGGGGGCCAGGGCCAGGCCGTCGGGGGTGTTGAGCGAGTCGGGAAAAGTGGCGAGCAGGCGGGGCACGGCCCCCCGGCGGGCGGTGTCGGCCGGGGCCCCGGCGGGGGCCGAGCTGGATTTGACCACCGCCTCCTTGGCCACCGCTTCGGTTTCGGTTTTGGGGTCGTGGGCCGGTTGGCAGGCGGCCAGCCAGGCGCCGCTCAGCAGCAGCGGGAACAGGTTGCGCATAGCAGAAAAACGAAAAAGGTTGGCCTCAAAACAGTGGCCTGGCAGCCCTGGCGTGGAGCAGTTTCCCGAACCGTGAAGCTGCTGACCTAACGTAGCCAGTACGACCGGGTTACGCCCCGCGGGCCCGTCACCCGGGGGGGCCGGCGTTGCTTTCGCCCTTTCCGCCGCGTTTACGTAGTTATCTTGCCCCAAAATTTTCCTCTCATCCCACCCCAACCGCGGGCTCGGCCCGCTTTCCCCTCTTATGGCCGCAATCAGCGACAACCAAGTCGTCACCATCACCTACGACCTGAGCGTGACCGACGAAAACCAGGAAAAAGTATTGGTTGAGTCGGCCGACGCCGACGCTCCGATGGTCTTCATCTACGGCCACAGCGGCTTGCCCGAGGAATTTGAGCGCCAGCTGGCGGGCAAAAATGCCGGCGACGCCTTCCGTTTCAGCCTCACGCCCGAGCAGGCTTACGGCGAGTACGACGAGCAGGCGCTGGTGGAAATTCCCAAGGACGTGTTCATGATCGACGGCAAGCTCGACGACGACATGCTGCAAGTGGGCAACTTCCTGCCCATGGCCGACAACGAAGGCAACCACATGCAAGCCAAGGTGATAGACATCGGCGATGCGGCCGTGCAAATGGATTTCAACCACCCCCTGGCCGGCATGGTCATGCACTTCGACGGCCAGGTGACCGACGTGCGCCCCGCCACTGCCGACGAGCTGGCCCACGGCCACGTCCACGGCGAGGGCGGCCACCAGCACTAGCCCAGCGGGCAGCATCCGCTTATCGGTTGATACGCAGCGGGCAAAGTACAGCCGCCAGGCCGGGCACGTTCCGGTCGGCGGTTGTACTTTGCCCGCTGCGCGTTTGCCCCTTCCATGCCAGCTTCGTCTCCGCCGCCCGTCGTCCGCGTTTCGCACCTCACCAAGCGCTACGGCCCCCGGGCGGTGGTCGACGACCTCAGCTTTGAGGTAGCCGCCGGGGAAAAGCTGGTGCTGCTGGGGCCCAGCGGCTGCGGCAAAACCACGCTGCTCAAACTCCTCAACCGCCTCATCGAACCCGACGGCGGCGCGGTCGAAATCAACGGGCGCGACGTGCGCCAACAGGCGCCGGAGGCGCTGCGGCGCGGCATCGGCTACGTCATCCAGCAAGTGGGGCTGCTGCCGCACTACACCGTGGCCGAAAACGTGGCCGTGGTGCCGCGCCTGCTGGGCCGGCCGGCGGCCGAAACCAGCGCCCGCACCACCGAGCTGCTGGAGCGCCTGCACCTGCCGGCCGCGCGCTTCGCCGCGATGCTGCCGGCGCAGCTCTCGGGCGGGCAGCAGCAGCGCGTGGGCCTGGCCCGCGCCCTGGCCGCCGACCCGCCCATCGTGCTGATGGACGAGCCCTTCGGGGCCCTCGACCCCATCACCCGCGCCGCCATGCGCCGCGATTTCCTCGAACTGGACGAGCTGCGCCGCAAAACCGTGGTGCTCGTGACCCACGACGTGCCGGAAGCCTTCGAGCTGGCCGACCGGATCATGCTGTTGAATAACGGGCAGATCCAGCAGCTCGGGCCGCCCCGCGAGCTGTTATTAGCGCCCGCCAACGACTTCGTGCGCCGCTTTTTTCAGGCCGACCGGCTGGCCTTGCAATTGCGGGTGCTGACGCTGGCCGAGGTGCTGCCCTTCGTGGCTTTCGACAGAAAACCCGCGCCCGGCGACGCCCCCGCCCTGCCGCCCACCGCCAGCGTGCAGACGGCCCTGGCGCGGCTCGCCGAGGCCGGCACCGACTTCCTGCGCATCGCCAACGCGCCGCAAGCCCTGACGCTGGGGCAGCTGCTGGCGGCCGTCGGGCGGGCGCTGGGATAGCCCCGGCCGCCGCCAACGGCGGCCACGCGCGGGAAAAGTAGCGGCAGCTGCCCCCTCAAGCGCGCTGCCCGGCCCCTACGCGAGCAAGGCCAGCACGTCGGCCATCGAAGCAGCGGTTTGAAAGTTCACGCCGGTCAGCTGCTCGGCCGGCACTTCCTCGTGCACCCAGGTGGCGTGGTAGGGCACGTGGATGGCCCGCGCCCCCAGCCGCGCTACCGGCAGCACGTCGGATTTGAGGGAGTTGCCCACCATCACGAAGGCGGCGGGCGGCACCCGGTGCCGGGCCAGCACGCGCCGGTAGGTGGCCTCGTCTTTCTCGCTGACGATCTCGACGTAATCAAAAAAATCGCCCAGCCCGGAGCGGGCCAGCTTGCTTTCCTGGTCGAACAGGTCGCCTTTGGTGAACACCATCAGCGGCCGGCCGCGCTGCTTCAGGGCGGCCAGCGCTTCGGGCACGCCGGGCAGGGGCTCGATGGGAAAACTGAGCAGCCGCTTGCCCAGCTCAAGCACCCGCTGGATGTCGCGTCCCGGCACGGCCCCCGCGCTCAGCTCAAGGGCCGCCTCGATGATGCAGAGCATGAAGGACTTGGCTCCGTAGCCGAACAGCGACATGTTGCGCCGCTGCACCGCGTAAATGGCCTCGCCGAGCCGGGCGGGGTCGCCGTAGGGGGCCAGTAGGGCATGTATCTCCGCCTCGGCGGCGTCGAAGTGGGGCTGGTTGGGCCAGAGCGTGTCGTCGGCGTCGAAGGCAATGAGCTGGGGGGTGGGCATGGGCGGCGAAATAGCAAACGCCCCGGCCGGCGGGGCCGGGCGCGCCAAAGTTCGCAAACCTCCCGTACTTGCCGGCCATGAAGCACCTGCTTGACCTCGCCACGTGGCCCCGCCGCGAGCATTTTGCCTTTTTCTCGGCCTTCGATGAGCCGTTTTTCGGGCTGGTGGCCGAAGTGGACTGCACCCAGGCCCGGGCCGAAGCCCGCCGGCTCGGGGTGTCGTTTTTTCTCTACTACCTCCACCACGCCCTGCACGCGGCCAACGCCGTGGAGGCCTTCCGCTACCGCATCGCGCAGGACCAGGTGTATTGCTACGACCGGGTGCACGCCTCGGCCACCATCGGCCGCGACGACCACACGTTCGGCTTTTCTTTTATGGAGCACCAGCCCGACCTGGCCGCGTTCGTGGCCGCCGCCACTGCCGAAATTGCGGCCGTGCAGCAAGCCAGCGGCCTGTGCCTGCGCGAGGACACGGCCCGCCCCGACGTCCTTCACTGCTCGGCCGTGCCCTGGGTGCGCTTCACGGGCCTGAGCCACGCCCGCAGCTTCCAGCGCCCCGACAGCGCCCCCAAGCTCTCGTTCGGCCGGGCCTACGACCACGGCGGGGCCCTGCGCATGGCCGTGGCCGTGCACGTGCACCACGCCCTGGCCGACGGCTACCACGTGGGGCAGTTTCTGGAGATTTTTCAGCAGCGGCTGGGGTAGCGCGCCACTGGGGGGCCGCTTTTCCCGGCGCCCGCTTTTCATTTTCAGCGCCTGCCCGCATGCACACCCTCTACGAACTTTTTACTTTCTGGCACGAGCAGGCCGGCAAGCTGGGCCAGCAAACCTTGCAGCACGTGGCCCTCACGGCGGCGGCCCTGCTGCTGGGCGTAGGCGTGGGCGTGCCGCTGGGCATCGGGCTCACGCGGCGGCCGCGCTGGGCCCCGGCGGTGCTGGGCGCGGCCGGCGTGCTCCAGACCGTGCCCAGCATTGCGCTGCTGGGGGTTTTGATTCCGCTGATGGGCATCGGGGCCGCGCCGGCCATACTGGCGCTGCTGCTGTACTCGCTGCTGCCCATCGTGCGCAACACCGTGGCCGGCATCGAGGGCGTGCCGCCGGCCGTGGTGGAAGCGGCTAAGGGCCTGGGCTTCACCGATGGCCAGATTCTGCGGCGGGTGGAGCTGCCGCTGGCCCTGCCCGTTATCATGGCCGGCATCCGCACGGCCACGGTCATCAACGTGGGCGTGGCCACGCTGGCGGCCTACGTGGCGGCGGGCGGGCTCGGCGAGTTCATTTTCGGCGGCATTGCGCTGAACAACCCGGCGATGATCCTGGCCGGGGCCATCCCGGCGGCCGGGCTGGCCCTGGCCTTCGATGCCGGGCTGGGGGCCCTCGAAAAGCTGTCGGCCCGGCGGCTGCGGGCGGCGGGCGGGGCCCTGCTGCTGGCCCTGCCCCTGCTGGCGGCCGGCTACTGGCTGCCGCAGGCCACCGGCCGGCTGCGGGCGGGCTTCAGCCCCGAATTTATCGGGCGGGCCGACTGCCTGCCCGGCCTCACCAAAACCTACGGGCTCACGCACTTGCCCAGCGTGGTGCTGGCCCCCGCCCTGGTGTACGAGGCGGCCCGCAACGCCCACGTCGACGTCATCGACGGCTACTCGACCGACGGGCGCATCCGCGCCTACGGCTTGCAGGTGCTGCGCGACGACCGCCACGCCCTGCCGCCCTACTTCGCCGCGCCGGTGGTGCGCCCGGCCCTGCTGCGCGCCCACCCCGAGCTGGGGGCCGTGCTCGACCAGCTCAGCGGCCAGCTCTCCGACTCGGCCATGACCACCCTCAACTACCAAGTCGATTATTTGCACCAAGAGCCCCGGGCCGTGGCCGTGGCTTACCTGCGCCGCCGCGGCCTCTGGAAAGCGCCGCGCCCGCTGCTGCCCGGGGCACCGGTGGTGCGCCTGGGCTCGAAGATTTTTGCCGAGCAGTACATTTTGGTGGAGATGTACGCCGCGCTCATCCGCGGCAACACGGGCCTGGCCGTGGCCACCAAAACCGGCCTCGGCGGCACCACCATCTGCTTCGAGGCCCTGCGCGGCGGCGCCATCGACCTCTACCCCGAGTACACCGGCACCGGCCTGCAAGTGCTGCTCCAGCCCTCGCCCCGGGCCCTCGATTCGCTGGGGGGCCGTCCGGCGGCGGTGTTTCAGTACGTGCAGGCCGAGTTCCGCCGCCGCTACGGCCTGGAGTGGCGGGCCCCGCTGGGCTTCAACAACGCGTATTGCCTGCTCATGCGCCGGCAGCAGGCGCGGCAATTGGGCATTGCCTCGATTTCGGATTTGGGCGGGTACTTGCAGCGGTAGCGCCCGGAAGCCGGGCCCGGGGCCGTAGCGCGGCCTTTGCCCAAGAAAAAGCCCCGCCGGAAAATCCGAACGGGGCCTTTGCTTGGTTGCTGCCAGCGCGTGGCGGGCAAGTTATTTTTTCTTGGCAGCGGGAGCAGCCTTCTTGGCGGCAGGCGCCGCTTTTTTAGCCGCGGGCGCGGCCTTCTTGGCAGCACCGGCTTTGGGCGCGGCGGCCGAAGCGTCGCCGGCGGTGTTTTTCATGTCCTGCACTTCGGTGCGGAACTGCTGCGCCAGGGTCTTCAACTCCTGCATGCCCTTGCGGACGCGGGTGCCGGCGGCAGCGTTGTGCTTGTCGTAGAACTTGTCGAAATCGCCTTCCAGCGAGAGTACCAGGTCCTTCAGTTTGGCAAAATTATTCATGGAATTTTGGGGGTTGGGATGGGAAAAAGAAACAGTTTTAAGCATTTAGCCGGCCCTAATATACAGGGATTTCAAATGCAAGCAACTTTTAATTATTTTTCTAAAGCCCCCAGAACACGCAGAATGGCCGTTTTTAGTTGAAATAAAGCCGACGCTGTTTTCCAACCCGCTCGCCAACATCTTTCTATAGTACAAAAAACAACGCGCCGGCTGCCCTGGGGCAGCCGGCGCGCGGCAGGTGCAAGGGGCCAATTAAGCCGGCTGGGCACTTTTGCTGTACAGGCCCTTGTCGAGCTTGGCGGCCACGGTTTCGAAGGCCTTGATGGTCGCGTCCACGTCGGCCAGCGAGTGCACGGCCGTGGGGATGAGGCGCAGCATAATCACGCCCTTGGGCACCACCGGGTAGACCACGATGGAGCAGAAAATGCCGTGATTCTCACGCAAATCGAAGGTCAGGGCCGTCGCGTCGGAAATTTCGCCGTTGAGGAACACCGGCGTGACGGGCGATTCGGTGGTGCCGATGTTGAAGCCTTTTGCCTTCAAACCGCTTTGCAGGGCGCGCACCACGGTCCAGAGCTTTTCGCGGTACTCGGGGTGGGCGCGAATCAGCTCCAGGCGCTTCAGGGCCCCGATTACGAGGGGCATGGGCAGCGATTTGGCGAAAATCTGGCTGCGCATGTTGTATCGCAAATATTCAATAACGGTTTCGGCCCCCGCCACGAACGCGCCGATGCTGGCCATGCTCTTGGCGAAGGTGTAAAAAATTAGGTCTACGCCCTCGGCGCAGCCCAAATGTTCGGCCGTACCGGCCCCGGTGGGCCCCAGCGTGCCGAAGCCGTGGGCGTCGTCGACGAAGAGGCGGAAGTTGAATTTCTTCTTCAATTCCACGATTTCGCGCAGCTTGCCCAGGTTGCCCGACATGCCGAACATGCCCTCGGTAATCACCAGGATGCCGCCCCCGGTTTCGTCGGTGAGGCGCTTGGCGCGCTCGAGCTGCTTTTCGAGGCTGGCCATGTCGTTGTGCGAAAACACAAAGCGCTTGCCCTGGTGCAGCCGCACGCCGTCGATGATGCAGGCGTGCGACTCGGCGTCGTACACGATGGCGTCGTGGCGGCTCACCAGCGCGTCGATGATGCTCACCACGCCCTGGTAGCCGAAGTTGAGCAGCAGCGCGGCGGGCTTCTGCACGAAGTCGGCCAGCTCGTTTTCGAGCTGCTCGTGCCGGTTGGAGTTGCCGCTCATGATGCGCGCCCCCATCGGGTAGGCCATGCCGAATTCGGTGGCCCCGTCGATGTCGGCCTGCCGCACTTCGGGGTGGTTGGCCAGGCCCAGGTAGTTGTTCAGGCTCCAGGTGAGCACTTCTTTGCCGCGAAACTGCATCCGGGGCTGAATTTCGCCTTCCAGCTTGGGAAACGTGAAGTAGCCGTGGGCGTAGTGCGAGTGCGAGCCCAGCGGGCCCCGGTTGGCGGCAATGCGGTCAAAAATATCCACAGAAGAAACGGGAAAGTAGGGATGAAAGTAAAGGGGGAAACGGCCGGGGGCCGCGGGGAAAACCCGCCCGCAGCAGGCCCAATGACAAAGATAAGCCCGGGCCGCAGATGTGCATAATTTGGGCGTAACAACCGGGCCGGGCCGGCGGGGTTTGCCGCAGCCGGGCGCTTTCCAACTTTCTTTGCGCACCAATTGCCCGCCATCCCACCCCTTGCATGAAGAAAATTACCAAGCTGCTCGTCGCCAACCGGGGCGAAATTGCCCTGCGCGTGCTGCGTTCCGCCAAAGAAATGGGCATCCGAACGGTCGCCATCTACTCCGAAGCCGACCGCCAGGCCCTGCACGTGCGCTACGCCGACGAGGCCGTGTGCGTGGGGCCCCCGCCGTCGGCCCAGAGCTACTTGCGGGGCGACCGGATCATCGAAATCTGCCAGGAATTGGGCGTCGACGCCGTCCACCCCGGCTACGGCTTCCTGAGCGAAAACGCCGGTTTTGCCCGCGCCGTGCGCGCCGCCGGCCTCGTTTTCGTGGGGCCCTCGCCCGAGGCGATGGAGCTGATGGGCTCCAAGCTGGCCGCCAAAGCCGCCGTGGCCGGCTTCGACATTCCGCTGGTGCCCGGCACCGACGAAGCCATCACCGACGTGCCCGCCGCCAAGGCCATCGCCGCGCAGGTGGGCTTCCCGATTTTAATCAAAGCCTCGGCCGGCGGCGGCGGCAAGGGCATGCGCGTTGTGAACAACGCGGCCGAATTTGAGGAGCAGATGCAGCTGGCCGTGTCGGAGGCCACGTCGGCGTTTGGCGACGGGGCCGTGTTCATTGAGAAATACATCGGCTCGCCGCGCCACATCGAAATTCAGGTGCTCGGCGACGAGCACGGCCACATCGTGCACTTGTTTGAGCGCGAGTGCAGCATCCAGCGCCGCCACCAGAAGGTGATCGAAGAAGCCCCGTCGGCCGTGCTCACGCCCGAGCTGCGCGCCCGCATGGGCCAGGCGGCCGTGGACGTGGCCCGCGCTTGCCACTACACCGGGGCCGGCACGGTGGAGTTTTTGCTCGACGAAAACCACCAGTTTTACTTCCTGGAGATGAACACACGCCTCCAGGTGGAGCACCCCGTGACGGAGCAAATCACGGGGCTCGACCTGGTGAAGGAGCAAATTCGGGTGGCGGAAGGCCAGCCCCTGCCCTTCCGGCAGGAAGATTTGCGCATTCAGGGCCACGCCCTCGAGCTGCGCGTGTACGCCGAAGACCCGCAGAACAACTTCCTGCCCGACATCGGCACGCTCACCACCTACGTGCGCCCCCAGGGCCCCGGCGTGCGCGTGGACGACGGCTTCGAGCAGGGCATGGAAATTCCGATTTACTACGACCCGATGATTGCCAAGCTGGTGACCTTCGGGGCCGACCGCGCCGAGGCCATCGCCCGGATGCTGCGCGCCATCGAAGAGTACAAGATCACGGGCATCGAAACCACGCTGGCCTTCGGGGCCTACGTGCTGCGCCACCCGGCCTTCGTGAGCGGCCACTTCGACACCAACTTCATCCGCGACCATTTCCCCGCCGGGGCCCTCGCCCCCGCCGCCCCCGACGAGGCCACGGCCCGGGTAGCCGCCGCCCTGGTGGCCACCCTGCTCGAAACCCAAAAGCCCGCCGCGCCCGCCGCACCGGGCGAAATGCCGGGCGCAGCCGCTTCGGGGTGGCGGCGCAACCGCCTGGGGGTCAGGTAATTTATCAACCTGACCCTTGCCGCCCATCCAAAAAATGCGTCACGATGAGCCACCGTGCGGCGTGGGCGGGCCGGCCCATCCGGCGTCCGCCGCTATTACCTGACCGTGCCGCTCCCTACGGCCTGTCGTGGTTTCGGGAACCGCAGCAACTGTGCAACGCCCGTTTCTTAATGAGCGGGCAACACGAGGACGGGCAACAAGCTGTGCCGCAGCACGTGCGCCGTAACGCTGTGGTGAAACAAGTCCCCAAAAAAGCTGCGCGGCCGCGCAATCAGCACCACCAGGTCGTACTCGTCGGGCGCGGCCACCTGTAAAATACCTTCGGCCGGGGAGCCGTACACCAGGCTCTGGATGCGCACCGCCGGCAAATCAACGGCCAGGCCCGTGCGCGTCACGGCCTCCAAAGCCGCGGCCTCGTCGGCGGCGTGGCCGATGTGCAGCACGGTCAGCTGCGCGTGCAGCGCGCTGAAAAAATGGCGGACCATGCCCGCGTGCGCCCCCAGGGAAAAATCTTCGGCGTCGACGGCCAGCAGCACGCGCCGCGGCAGGGCCCCCGCCGCTACGCTGTGCGGCACGACCAGCATGGGCTGCGGGGCCGCGCGCAGCAGCTCCATGGCGGCGGTCGACACCAGCTCGTCGGGAATCGATTCGGTGTCGCGGCGGCCCAGCACGACCAGGGCCGGCTGGTGGCGGCCCACGGCGTCGGCCACGGCCTCCGCCAACCGGCCGTGGCCCACCTCGGCCACCACCGGCACGGGCAGGTCGTGGGCCAGGCTTTTGAAAGCCAACCGGATGGCTTCCGTGTTTAAGTTGGTCAACTCCCCGGTGAACCGCTCCGGGTCGAGCAGCGAATCGCGGCGCACGTGCAGCAGCACCAGCCGCGCGCCGAGCGGCGGGGCCAGGTTGACGGCGTAGTCCAGGGCGCGGTCGGCGGCCTGAAAGAAGTCGGTGAGGATGAGCAGCGAGACGACCATGAGCCAAAAATTACCGGACGAGTGATACCAACGGCAAAGGACCGGCGCGCTACGGGCCCACAATATGCGAAATATCAGCTTCAATGCCTGATGTTGATCATGTTCGGCGGCCGGCCGCTGCTTGAGCCGGGCCCGGCCTTTCGCGCCCGGCTCAAGCAGCGCTGCGCCGAGGATTTTATGGCCGCCCCGGTTTAATTTTCACTCGGCACGTTTTTTCTTGTAAGACTTACGCCAACCGACCGCCAGGGCCCCCTCCCCTGTCGTTTCGGAAGAATAGAGCGGCCGGTTTCACCTGTGCCGCGGCTCCGCCTGGGGCCCTCCTTATTAGGCCGGGACCGGCCATTTCCAGTTGCGCACTTCGGGCATGTCTTCCCCGTTTTGGGTGATGTAGCGCGTGTGCTCCACGAGCTTGTCTTTCAGCAGCTGCTTCAGGTACGCGCCCTTGTTGCCGAGCTGGGGCAGGCGGTCGAGCACGTCCATCACCAGGTGGAAACGGTCGAGCTCGTTGAGCACCGCCATGTCGAAAGGCGTCGTGATGGTGCCTTCCTCCTTGTAGCCGCGCACGTGCATGTGGGCGTTGTTGGCGCGGTTGTAGGTGAGCCGGTGCACGAGCCACGGGTAGCCGTGGAAAGCAAAAACCACGGGCTTGTCGCGCGTGAACAGTGCGTCGTAGTCCGCGTCGGGCAGGCCGTGGGGGTGCTCGGTGGGGCGCTCCAGCTTCAATAAATCGACGACGTTGACCACCCGGATTTTCAGCGCGGGCAGGTGCTCGCGCAAAATCGAGGCCGCGGCCAGCGTTTCGAGCGTTGGCACGTCGCCGCAGCACGCCAGCACGGCGTCCGGCTCTTCGCCTTGGTCGGTGCTGGCCCAGGGCCAGATGCCGATGCCTTCGGCGCAGTGGGTGCGGGCGGCGTCGGGGCCCAGCCACTGCGGGGCCGGGTGCTTGCCGGCCACCACCACGTTCACGTAGTGCCGGCTGCGCAGGCAGTGGTCCAGCACCGAGAGCAGGCAGTTGGCGTCGGGCGGCAGGTACACGCGCACGATGCCGGCCTTCTTGTTGACCACGTGGTCCATGAAGCCGGGGTCCTGGTGGGTGAAGCCGTTGTGGTCCTGCCGCCAGACGGTGGAGGTGAGCAGGTAGTTGAGCGAGGCAATGTTGTGCCGCCACGGGATTTCGGCGGTCATCTTCAACCACTTGGCGTGTTGGTTGAACATGGAGTCGACGATGTGCACGAACGCCTCGTAGCTGTTGAACAACCCGTGCCGGCCGGTGAGCAGGTAGCCTTCGAGCCAGCCTTCGCACTGGTGTTCGCTCAGCATTTCCATCACCCGGCCCGTGGGGGCCAGAAACTCGTCGTTGGGGGCCGTCGCGGCGTCCCACTGCCGGTTGGTGGCTTCAAACACCGCTTCCAGCCGATTCGACGCCGTTTCGTCGGGCCCGAACACCCGGAAGTTCTGCTGCGCCTCGTTCCGCTTGATGACGTCGCGCAGGAACTGCCCCGCCACAAACGTGTCGCTGGCCTCGACGGCCCCCGGGGCCGGCACGGCCACGGCGTAGTCGCCGTAGTCGGGCAGGTGCAGGTCGCGCAGCAGCAGGCCGCCGTTGGCGTGGGGGTTGGCGCCCATCCGGCGGGGGCCCTGCGGGGCCAGGGCGGCCAGCTCGGGCAGCAGCCGGCCCTGGGCGTCGAACAGCTCTTCGGGCTTGTAGCTGCGGAGCCAGCTTTCGAGCTGGGCCAGGTGCTCGGGCGGGGTGCTGGCCGACACGGCGAGCGGCACCTGGTGGGCCCGGAAGGTGCCTTCGTTGGGCCGCCCGTCCACGGTTTTGGGGCCCGTCCAGCCCTTAGGCGAGCCGAACACCACCACCGGCCACCGGGGCCGGGTGGTGTCGTGGTTGGCGCGCGCATTGTGCTGAATCTGTTGGATTTGGGCAACGGCCGCGTCCAGGGCCGCCGCCATGGCCTGGTGCATGGGCCCCGGCTCGTGGCCTTCCACGTAGTACGGCGTCCAGCCGTAGCCGCGCAGCAGCTGGTCCAGCTCTTCGGGCGTGATGCGGGCCAGCACCGTCGGGTTGGAAATTTTGTAGCCGTTCAGGTGCAGGATGGGCAGCACGGCCCCGTCGGTGACGGGGTTCAGAAACTTGTTGGAGTGCCAGGACGTGGCCAGGGGGCCGGTTTCGGCCTCGCCGTCGCCGATCACGCAGGCCACCACCAGCGCCGGGTTGTCGAACACGGCCCCGAAGGCGTGGCTGAGCGAATACCCCAGTTCGCCGCCTTCGTGGATGGAGCCCGGCGTTTGGGGCGAGGCGTGGCTCGAAATGCCGCCGGGAAACGAGAACTGCTTGAACAGCTTTTTCAGCCCGGCCTCGTCGGGGCTGATGTTGGGGTACACCTCGCTGTAGGTGCCCTCCAGGTAGGTATTGGCCACCACCGCCGGCCCGCCGTGGCCGGGGCCCGACACGTAAATCATGTCCAGGTCGTACTTTTTGATGACCCGGTTCAAGTGCGCGTAGATGAAGTTTTGCCCCGGCGTGGTGCCCCAGTGCCCCAGCAGCAGGTGCTTGATGTGCGCCAGCACCAGCGGCTCGCGCAGCAACGGGTTGTCGCGCAGGTATATCTGGCCCACCGACAAGTAGTTGGCGGCCCGCCAATAAGCGTTGATGGCCTGCAGCTCCTCCGGCGACAGCGGCGCGGCCGCCGGGGCCCCTTCTTTCAACTCTAAACTAACGACAAGCTCCATGTTTTCAGTGGTTTGAATGAACTATTTTGGGCCGTTGGCTGGCAAAACCGGCAAACTATTCAGCCCAGCACGGGCCCCGCGTCGGGGGGCCGCTGGCCGAGTATTTGGTGCAGCTTCGATACCAGGTTTTCAACCGAGGCCCGCGTTGCCTTCCGGTGTTTTTTCTCGCGGCTTTTCAATTCCTTGCTCCGCAGCTTGGAAAACGATTTGGTCAGCTTGTTAGCGGTGCGCATCACCGTTTTCCGCAGCTTCTGCGCGTGTTTTTTGTTCAGTCCCTTCAGGCCGGCTTGCAGGCCGTCGGCCAGTTCTGCTCTTAAAAGGCGCTCAGCGTTTTTCATGGCGAAAAGGAAGTGATGGAAGGAGAAGAAAGATAGCACGTAATGCGCTGGAACTGACCAAGCCGCCATCAGGCGGTGAAGTCCAGGGCCACCCGGCCGGCAATTTTTCCCGCGCTCATGTCGGCCAGTACTTGGTTGATGTTTTCCAGCCGGTCGCAGCGGTAGTGCACCTTCACCTGGCCCCCGGCGGCCAGGGCCAGGCTTTCGACCAAGTCCTGCCGGGTGCCGACGATAGAGCCGCGCACGGTTTTGCCCGTCAGCACGAGGTCGATGATGTTGAGGTTGAAGTCGCCGGGGGGCAGGCCCACCAGGGCCAGCGTGCCGCGGCGGCGGAGCATGCCCACGCCCTGGGCAAACGCCGGCCGCGGCATGGCCGTGACCAGCACCCCGTGGGCCCCGTTAATTTTTTGCTGAACGACGGCCACCGGGTCCTGCACCGCCGCGTTGATGACCAGATCGGCCCCCACGGCCACCGCCGTGCCCACGCCCTCGTGGCCCGGAATCAGGGGAAGGGGGCGAATGCAAAAGGCGGAGGCCTAAAACTACCGCGGGCCGCCCGCCGCCCGTATGATGCCCGTCAGCTTGCCAACGGACGTTTGGCATGCCCGCCCTCCCCTGCCGCGGCCCTGCCTTGCGCGGACGGGGTAGGCCGGGGTAACGGGTGAAGAAGCGGCGCGTATAACGAGGGCGGCAACCAAAAATTCACTAGGTTCGCGCCTTCAACCGCTATTTTTTTCTGTGCCATGCTGTTCGCCATCCTGTTGCCCGGCCTTTCGATGATTTTCCGGGGCCACATCCTCAAAGGCATCCTGTGCGGCATCCTGCACGTCACACTCATCGGCTGGATTCCGGCCGCTTTCTGGGCCGTGGCTTCGCACACCCAGGACCTGGCCGAACAGCGCCACCGCGAAACCCTGGCCGCCCTGGCCCGGCAAGGGCGCGGGTAACCCAACCCGCCACAGGTTGCCAGTACGTTTGCCGGCACCGGTGGCTTCCCCGCAGCAAAAAAACCCGGCCGGTTGGCCAGGGCTCTTCGTGTAGCCTGGGCTCGCCCAAACAAGCCCGTTGTTTTACGTGGGCGGCCGCTTCCGGCGCGGTGGTAGTTACGGCGGTTAGTAGCAGCGAAACCAGGAGCCTAAACCAGTCTTATAACTGCTGGCCCTGCACACCTTTACTGCTACCTGACTACTTAACTTAGAAGCTGTTTGAGTTAGTAAAACGGTCATGCTTC
>JANXOE010000070.1 GCA_025353745.1 Hymenobacter sp. | reverse complement strand
CGACGACGCCAAGCGGCGCATCATCGTGGGCTTCAACGTGCGGGGCCGCGACGTGGAAAGCCTGGTGAAGCAGGTGCAGCAGCGCATCGAGCGGCGGCTCAAGTTCGCGCCGGGCTACTACGTGACCTACGGCGGGCAGTTTGAGAACCTGCAATCGGCCCGCGACCGGCTGCTGATTGCCGTGCCCGTGGCCCTGCTGCTCATCTTTTTGCTGCTCTACGCCACCTTTAATTCGGTGAGTCAGACGGTGATGATTTTCACGGCCATTCCGCTCTCGGCCATCGGCGGGGTGCTGGCCCTGTGGCTGCGCGGCATGCCGTTCAGCATCTCGGCCGGCGTCGGTTTCATTGCCCTGTTCGGGGTGGCCGTGCTCAACGGCATCGTGCTCATCGGCTACTTCAACCAGCTCAAGGAAGAAGGGATGACCGACCTGCGGGCCCGCATCCTGGAAGGCACCCACATCCGCCTGCGGCCCGTGCTGATGACGGCCACCGTGGCCTCGCTGGGCTTTTTGCCCATGGCCTTGTCGGGCTCGGCGGGCGGCGAAGTGCAGAAGCCACTAGCTACGGTTGTGATTGGCGGGCTGGTGACAGCCACGCTGCTCACGCTGCTGGTGCTGCCGGTGCTCTATTACCTGGAAGAAACCTGGACGGCCCGGCGGGCCGCCAAAAAGGGCGAAGCCACGGCTGCCGCCAAGCCGAAGGCCGGCGTGCCGGTGGCCGGGCTGCTGTTGCTCGGGCTGGCCCTGCTGCCCGGTGTAGCCCGCGCCCAACAAGCGGAGACCCCGGGCGGTGGGCCCCTTACGGCCGACCAGGCCGTTAGCGCCGCGCTGACGCAAAGCGGGACTGTGCTCGGGGCGCAGCAGCAATTGGCCGCGCAGCAGGCGGCGGTGCGGGCCGCCCGCGACATCGGGCGCACCACCGTGCAGGGTAGTTATGGGCAATACAATTCCATCCACAAGGACAACCTGTTCACCATCACGCAGCCGCTGGCCTGGCCGGGCTACTACGGCACGCTCGCGGCCCTGGCCCGGGCACAGGTGGCCACCAAGGAGCAGCAGTTGGGCCTGGCCCGCGCCGACGTGCGCCGGCAGGTGCGCCTGCAATACGAAGCCGCCGTGCACGCCCGGCACCGCCTACGCACCCTACGGGCACAGGACAGCCTCTACACCGCGTTTGTGCGGGCCGCGCAGCTGCGCTTCCGCACCGGCGAAACCGCCCGACTGGAAGTAGCCACGGCGCTGGTGCAGCAGGGCGAAACCCGCGTGCGCCTGGCGCAGGCCCGCACCGAGCTGCGGGTAGCGGAGCGGCAGCTGCAGGCCCTGCTGCAAGCCGCGCAGCCGGTGACCGTTGCCGACAGCACCCTCACGCCCCTGGTTCCCAAAGCCACTGTGGCGGCGGGGGACACGGCGGCACTGGCGCGTAGCCTGCTGGCGACAGTACTGCGGCAGCAAGTGGCCGTGGCCCAAGCCCAAACCCACGTGACCCAAGCGCAGGGCAAGCCGGGGTTGAGCGTGGGCTACTTCAACCAATCCATCATCGGGCCGCAGGTGGTGGACGGGGTGACGCGCACCTACGGCAGCGGCGACCGGTTCCAGGGCGTACAGGCCACGGTGGCGATGCCCCTGATTCCGGGGCCGCAGCGGGCACGGGTGCAGGCCGCCCGCTTGCAGGAGAAAGTGGCCCAAACCGGCCTCACGCGCTACCAGGCCGAGCTGGCCGGCCGGGTAGAGGAGATGCTGACACAACACGCCGAACAGCAGCAGCGCCTACAGTTCTACGCGCAAACCGGCCTGCCGCAGGCGGCCGTCATCACCCGCGTGGCCACCAAGGCCTTCCAAGCCGGGGAGAACGGCTACACCGAGTACCTGCTCAACCTGGACCGGGCCCTGCGCCTGCGCACCGACTACCTGGACGCGCTGCTGCAACACAACCAGACCGTCATCGAGTTGGACTACCTGCTGGGCACCGGCGAATAGGCCGGGGCCCCTCGGTTCACTTTCCTTCTGAATAGACTTTTCATGCAGACTTCTTTTTATAAAATACTGGTCCTGGGCTTGTTGCTCAGCGCCGGCTGCCACACCAAGAACCAACCCGCCGAACAGGCCGATGCTCCCGCCACCGCCGCCAAAGCCGACAGTACCGCCGCGCCCACCGACCGGGTGAGCCTCTCGGCCGACGAGCAGCTGCTGGCCGGCATCAAAACCGGCCCCCTGGAACAGCGCGTGCTGGGCGGGGGCCTGAAGGTGAACGGGGTGCTCGACGTACCGCCCGACCAGCTCGTGTCCATCAGCGCCCCGCTGGGTGGCATCGTGGAGCGCACGGCCCTGCTGCAAGGGGCGCGGGTGCGCCGGGGGCAGGTGCTGGCCGTCATCCGCAACCCCGATTTTATCCAGTTGCAACAGGATTACCTCGAAACGCAGAGCCAGCTCACGTTTGCGCGGGCCGAGCTGGCGCGGCAGGCCGAGCTGGTGCGCGAGGAAGTGGCCCCGGCCAAAAACGGGCAACGGGCGCGGGCCGAGTACGGCGCGCTGCAGGCACAGGCCGCCGGCCAGCTGGCGCGGCTGCGCCTGGCGGGCCTGCCGGTGGGCCGCCGCCCCTTCGTGAGTACGGCCACGCTAAGGGCGCCCAAGGACGCCTTTGTGAAAACGGTGAACGTGACCGTGGGCCAGAGCGTGACGCCCACCGACGCCCTGTTTGAACTGGTCGACCCCGACCACCTGCACGTCGAGCTGACCGTGTTTGAAAAGGACGTGCCACTGCTGCGCAAGGGCCAGCGCATCCGCTTCACCGTGCCCAACGACAGCGCCGCCGAGCGCACCGCCGCGGTCTACCTCATCGGCCGCACCGTGGACGAGCAGCAGCGCACCGTGCGCGTGCACGGCCACCTGGCCCGCGAAAACGACCCGGCCCTGCTGCCGGGCATGTTCGTGCGGGCCGTGGTGGAGACGACCACCCGCCAGGTGCCGGCCCTGCCCGACAAGGCCGTGCTGGACTACGAGGGCAAGCAGGTCGTGTTCCAACAGGAGCAGGCAGCCGGGGGCAAACCGGTCTTTCGAATGGTGGAGGTGCGCCGCGGCCAGCAGGCCGGCGGCTACAGCGAGGTCTTCATTCCGGGGGACGCGGCAGGCAACAACGCGGCCCGCTACGTGACCGAAGGGGCCTATTCGCTGCTGAGCAAGCTTAAAAATCCAAGCGAGGAGTAAGCGCGGCGGTTGCCCCGCCCTATGCCCTTCTGGCCATCCCTTTCACCTCCCCCTATTTGCCCCATGCAGTTACCACAATTTCTTCAAGACTTTTTAGCTAAAGGCCCCGTAGGGGCCAAGAAAGGCCTCGATGCCGTGGC
>JANXOE010000061.1 GCA_025353745.1 Hymenobacter sp. | reverse complement strand
GTGATTGCGCCGGTGGTGCAGCCCGACGGCACGACCAGCTTCCAGTCCGTGCGCATCAACAACTCCGAATTGGGGCTGACCTTGAGCCAGAACATTGGCCTGACCGGCGGGCAGGTGTCCGTGGGTTCGCTGGTGCAGCGGTTCGACGATTTTAACGGCGACCTGCGGCGCTACAACAACCAGGCCTTCACCATCGGCTTTTCCCAGCCGCTGGGCCAGTTCAACAGCTTGGCTTGGGCGCGGCGCATCGAGCCGCTGCGCTACCAGGAAAGCCAGCGGCAGTACGTGGAAGAACGCGAAAGCATCGCCCAGCGTGTTACGGAGCTGTATTTCGACGTGCTGCTGCAACAGGTGAACGCCGACGTGGCCCGTCAGAATGCCGAAGCCACGGCCGAGTTGCTGCGCATCGGCCAGGAGCGGTACCGGCTGGGCCGGCTCTCGCAAAGCGACCTGCTGCAGCTGGAGCTGAACCTGCTCGACGCCCGCCAAGCCCAGGCCCAGGCCCTGCTTGACGCCCAGAACGCGGCCGTGGACCTGCAGGCCTACAGCGGCCTGCCGGGCACCGAAGCGCCCGTGCTGGCCGTGCCAGCGCCGGCGCCGCAGCCGGCCGTGCTGCCGGCGCTGGCACTGGCGCAGGCCCGCCAGAACCGCAGCGCCACGCTCGCCTTTCGGCGCCGGCTGCTGCAAGCCGAGCGCGACGTAGCCCAGGCCCGGGGCACCACGGGCCTGCAAGCCGCCCTCACCGCCAACCTGGGCTACGTGAGCCAAGCCGCAACCCTGGGCAACACCTACCTCAACCTGCAGAACCAACAGCAGGCGCGCCTGGCCTTCTCCATGCCACTGGTGGACTGGGGCCGGCGGAAATCCATCGTCAAAACCACCGAGCTGAACCGCGAGCAGGTGCAGCACGCCGTGGCCCAGGAGGAGCAAGGCTTCGAGCAAACCGTGTTGGCCCAGGCCGGCCAGCTGGCCGCGCTCGGCGAGCAGCTGCACCTGGCCGGGCGGGCCGACTCCCTGGCCCAGCGGCGCTACGACATTGCCCGCGCCACTTACCTGCTGGGCCGCATCAGCCTCACCGATCTGAGCCTGGCTTCGGGGGCCAAGGACGGGGCCAAGCGCGGCTACATCTTCGCGCTGCGGGCGTGCTGGGTGGCCCACTTCCGCCTGAGGGCCCTCACGCTATACGACTTTGAGAATCAAACTCCTCTGGCCGCGACCCGCTAGCAACACTTTCATCTCTGCTTACTCGCCTTTTTCACTTTCTCTTGCATGGAAAATCTGCTTGCCAACCCCTCCCCTTCCGCCCACGCCTCCACCCAGCCGCAGGGACGCACCGCTGTACCGGTGCTTCAGCTCACCGACATCGAAAAGATTTACCAGACCAAGACCATCGAAACCGTAGCCCTGAACCGGGTGAACCTGACCATCAACCGGGGCGAATTCGTGTCCGTCATGGGGCCCAGCGGCTGCGGAAAGTCGACCTTGCTGAGCCTGATGGGCCTGCTCGACGAACCCACAAGCGGCACAATTGAGGTCGATGGCCGCGCCGTGACTTCTTATTCTGACCGGGAGCTGGCGGGGCTGCGCAATGCCAAAATCGGCTTCGTTTTCCAGAGCTACCACCTGATAAACGACCTCTCCGTGGTCGACAACGTGGAGCTGCCTCTGCTCTACCGGCCCGGCTTGAGCGGCAAGGAGCGCCGCCAGCGGGCCCTGGGGGCCCTCGAAAAAGTGGGCCTGAGTGCCCGCACCGGGCACTTTCCCAGCCAGCTCTCGGGTGGGCAGCGGCAGCGGGTGGCCATCGCACGGGCCCTGGCCGGGGCCCCCGAAATCATTCTGGCCGACGAGCCCACCGGCAACCTCGACTCGGTGATGGGCGAGGAAATCATGGCCCTGCTGCTGGGCCTCAACCAGCAGGAAGGCACCACCATCGTGATGGTGACCCACGACGAGCAGCAAGCCCGCAAAACCCAGCGCCTCATTCGCCTTTTCGACGGCAGCCAGGTCGGCTGAACGTGATGCTGCGCTGCGCTCTGCATGACGTTCTTTAAAACCCCAAGCCAATGCTCTTATCCTACCTAAAAATCGCCTGGAAGGTCTTGCTGCGCCGCAAGTTCTTCACCGCCATCAGCCTGTTTGGCATCAGCTTCACGCTGATGATTCTGCTGGTGGTGTACGCCATGTTCGACTTCACGGTGGGGCCGCACCGGCCCGAGCTGCGCGTGGACCGGCTCCTGTTCATCAACCGCATCCAGCTGCTGTACCGCGACGGCGGCACCAACAATTCGAGCCTGGGCTACGCTTTCCTGAACCAGTACGTGCGCCCCATGCACACCCCGGAAAAGGTGTCCATCAGCGATTCCAACTGGAATACGACGGTGGCCTACGTGGGCCAGCAGGTGCTCAAGCTGGATTCGAAAACCACCGATGCCGAGTTCTGGCAGGTGCTGGACTTCGAGTTTCTTGCCGGCCGGCCCTACAACGTTGCCGAGGTGCGCAGTGCCGCCCATGTGGTAGTCATCACCGCCACCACCAGCCAGCGCTACTTCGGCACCACGGCGGGCGTGGTGGGCCGCGACATGGTGCTGGAAGCCGTGCCCTACCGCGTGGTGGGCGTGGTGCACGACGTGCCCATCACGCGGGCCAACACCTACGCCGAACTGTGGACACCCGTGACCACGGGCAACAACAACCTGCGCGACCCCAGCTACCAGGGCCGCTACCAGGCCATTCTGCTGGCCCGCCGCCCGGCCGATGTGCCGCTGCTGAAGGACGAGTACCAGCGCATCATTGCCCGGGTGCCGCTGCCCGACCCCAAGCAGTTCAAAAAGATTAATTCCTTTGCCCAAACCGTGTTGGCCTCGCTCACGGCGCGGTTCAGCTCCGATGCCGGGGCCGAGGGCGGCGTGGGCCGCTTTGCCCAGCTGATGCTGGGCATGGCGCTGCTGTTTATGCTGCTGCCGGCCCTGAACCTGATAAACATCAACGTGAGCCGGACGCTGGAACGCTCGGCCGAGATTGGGGTGCGCAAGGCGTTTGGGGCCACGGCGGGCGCGCTGGTGGGCCAGTTTCTGATGGAGAATATTTTCCTGACGCTGCTGGGCGGGGTGCTGGGGCTGGGGCTGGCGGGGGGCGCGCTGGCGCTGCTCAACGAAAGCCATTTCCTGCCCTATTCCACCTACGCCCTCAACGGGCGGGTGTTTGCCGTGGCGCTGGGCGTGGTGGTGGTGTTTGGCCTGTTGTCGGGGGCTTATCCGGCTTATAAAATGTCAAAACTACAAGCCGTGAAGGCCCTGAAAGGAGAAAACGCCGCATGATACGCCACCTGCTTACCCTGATGTGGAACCGCAAGCGGGCCAACGGCCTGCTCATCGCCGAAATGGTGCTGGCCTTTTTCGTGCTCTTTGCCGTGGGCAGCCTGGGCGTCTATTTGCAGCGCAACTACCAGTCGCCACTGGGCTTCAGCTACGAAAATGTGTGGGAGATGCAGCTAGACCCCGGCAGTCAGCCCCGCGCCGAGCAGTTTGCCACCCTGCATCTGGCCTTGCAGCGCCTGCGCAGCACGCCGGGCGTGGAAGCCGTGACGCGCTCCAACTACAACACGCCCTTCACTTTTAATAACAACACCACCGATTTTGACACGGGCAAGGGCACCAAAAAAGCCCCCGGCGACATCTACCGGGTGGGGGCCGAGCTGCCGCAAGTGGTGGGGCTGCACCTGCTGGCCGGGCGCTGGTTCGACCGCCGCGACGATGCGCCCGGGGCGCGCTCGCCCATCGTCATCACCGACCTGACGCAGGCGGCCCTGTTTGGCGGGCAGTCGGGGCTGGGCAAGATCGTGCGCGACGGCCCCAACGAGTACCGCGTGATTGGGGTGAGCGGCCCCTACCGCGCCGGCGGCGAGCTGAGCGACCCGCAGCCCGCCGCGTTCCGCTACGTGGCCCCCTTGGATACCTCTGCCATGGACCTGCATGTCCTGCTGCTGCGGGTGCGGCCCGGCGCGGGCGCGGCCCTCGAAAAGCGGTTGAACGAGCAGGTGCGCCAACTCAACGCGGGCTGGACCAGCGGCATCACCCCGCTGGCCGAAAACCGCCACAACAAGCTCAAGCAGCTGCTCACGCTGCCGGCGCTGCTGGGCGTGGTGTGCCTGTTTTTGATTGTGAACGTGATGCTGGGCCTGTTCGGGGTGCTGTGGCTGAACATCAACCAGCGGCGCGGCGAACTGGGCCTGCGCCGGGCCATGGGCGCCACCAGCGGGGCCATCAGTCGGCAAATCGTGGGCGAAATCATCACTCTTACCACCTTCGGGTTGCTGCTGGGGCTGGGACTGGCGGTGCAGTTTCCGCTGCTGGGCGTGTTTGACGTGCCGGCCGGGGCCTACGTCACGGCCATGCTCCTCGCCTCGGGCCTCTTGTATACCCTGGCGGCGGGCTGCGCCCTCTACCCCAGTCGCCTGGCGGCGGGCATTCATCCAGCCGTGGCATTGCGAGAAGAGTGAAACGTGAGCGGTAAGGCATTTCTTTGTAGCGATTGGCGACGGATGGCCTCTATGTCCGGTAGCCTGGGCAACGCTACTTGGCCGAAGCGCATCTGGGGCATCAAATACCGTCCTTATTTCGCCACCTTTTTTCTTTTGCCATGAAAAATTTCACCGCTCTCGCCCTGTTCTGGCTCCTGCCCCTGGTGCCTGCCCTGGCCCAAACCGCACCTGAAGTCCGCTCCGTAGCCAGCTTCCACGCCCTGGATGTGAGCAGTGGCATTGAACTGCATTTCACCACCGGCGCCACCCAGCGCGTGGAGGCCAGCGCCGACACGCCCGAGCACTTGACTCGCATCCAGACCGTGGTGAGCAACGGCGTGCTGCGCGTGAGCTTCGAGCGACAGAAATACGAAGTCTGGGCATGAAAAACTACGTGCGCACCCTGCGGGTGAACGTGACCGCGCCCCCGCTCACGGGCCTCAAAGCCAGCAGCGGTGCCAACATGGACGTGACCGGCCCCTACACCGTCGACAACCTGCAGCTCGAAGTTTCTTCCGGCGCTACGCTGAAAGCTGGCTTCACAGCCACCACCCTGCAAGCCCAGGTGAGCAGCGGCGGAGGAGCCACGGTATCGGGTAAAATTCAGCGTCTAAATGTGCGCACATCCAGTGGCGGGGTGTTCAAGGGAGATAATCTGCACGCCACCGTGTGCGAGGCGTCGGCGTCAACCGGCGGCAACATTGCGGTGGCCGTCCAGGAAACCCTCACGGCTGAAGCCTCCACCGAGGGCAGCGTGCGCTACACAGGCGCGCCGCAGGTAACCAAACACACCAGCATCGGCGGCAGCGTGAGCAACCACTAATCAGCCCATCCGCCGCACCTTCCGACTGGTCCTTTTTATTTTGGCTGCCCGTCCATTTTCGCCATGTTCCTCATCGTCGACGACGACCTTGCCATCCGCACGTCCCTCCAGCTGCTGCTGAAGCAGGCCGGCCACGCGGCCCAGGCCGTGGCCACGCCCGCCGCGGCCCTGGCCGCGGTGCGCGAAGCCGCCCCCCGGCTGGTGCTGCTCGACATGAACTTCTCGCTGGACACCTCCGGGGCCGACGGCCTGGCCCTGCTGCGCGACCTCAAGCAGCTGGCCCCGCAGGTGCCGGTGGTGCTCATCACCGGCTGGGGCTCCATCGCGCTGGCCGTGGAGGGGATGAAGGCCGGCGCGGCCGAGTTCGTGACCAAGCCCTGGCACAACGGGGCCCTGCTCCAGACCATCGGCACGGTGCTGCGCCTGCACGGGGCCCCGGCCGAGCCGCTGGCCCCCGACGCGGCCGCCGCCCGCCGGCATCTCGACCAACAGTACCGGTTCGGCGACATCGTGGGGCAGGACGCGCAGCTGCTGCACGTGCTGCGCCAGGTGGGCCAGGTGGCGGGTACCGACGCGTCGGTGCTCATCGAGGGCGAGAGCGGCACCGGCAAGGAGCTCATTGCCGAAGCCATCCACCGCAACAGCCACCGCAAGAACCAGCCGTTCGTGAAGGTGAACCTGGGCGGCATCTCGTCCTCGCTGTTCGAAAGCGAGATGTTCGGCCACCGCCGCGGCGCCTTCACCGATGCCAAGGCCGACCGGGCGGGGCGCTTCGAGCTGGCCAACGGGGGCACCATCTTCCTCGACGAAATCGGCGAGCTGGAGCTGGCCAGCCAGGTGAAGCTGCTGCGCGTGCTGCAAGACCGCACCTACGAAGTGCTCGGCGACAGCAAGCCCCGCCGCCTCGACATCCGGGTCATCGCCGCCACCAACCGCAACCTGGCCGAGCTGGTGGCCCAGGGCCGCTTCCGCGAAGACCTGTTCTACCGCATCAACCTGATAACCCTGCGCCTGCCCGCCCTGCGCGAGCGGCCGGCCGACATCGCGCTGCTCACCCAGCACTTCGTGGCCCAGCTGCGCGCCGCCTACCGCCGGCCGGCCCTGAAGGTGGGCCCCGGGGCCCTGCACTGGCTCCGCGAGCAGCCGCTGCCCGGCAACATCAGGGAGCTGAAAAACCTGGTGGAGCGCGCCGTGCTCGTCAGCGGCAAAGACGAGCTGGGGCCCGACGACTTCCAGGCCAACGCGCAGCGCCCGCCCGCCCGGGGCCCCGAGGCCGGCGAGTGGCCCGCGCCCGGCACGATGACGCTGGACGAGCTGGAGGCGCAGACGATACGGCAGGCGCTGGGGCACTACGGGGGCAACATCAGCCGCGTCGCCAAAGCGTTGGGCCTGAGCCGGGGCGCTTTGTACCGCCGGCTCGAAAAGCACGCCATTCCGTTTGATGTCCCCGAATAACCACCCGCTTACCGTGTCCTCCCTGGCCAACCCCGCCGCTCCCCCCGCCGTCGCCGCTCGCCCTGCCGTGGCGTTGCAGGCCCAAACCTGCCCGGTCCGCAGGGCCCGCCCGCTGCCCCGGCCGCGCGGCGGCACGACTCGGCCCTGGGTGCGCCCCGTGAGGTGGGCAACCCGCGGCATCGCGCCAACAGCGGGCCCCGGCCGGGGCCGCGCCGCCTTGCCCGCGGCCGGAGGGCCCCCGGCCCCATGACGCTCCGCATCAAGTTTCTGCTCTTCGTCACTATCATCCACGTGGTGCTTATCGCGCTGGCAGCGCAGGTGCGCACCGTCAATCCGGTCCTGTTCGTGGCGGCCGAAGCGCTGCTGCTACTAAGCCTATGGCTCACGGCGCAGCTGTACCGGGGCTTTGTGCGGCCCTTGGAGTTGATTGCGGCGGGCACGGCGGCCATCCAGGCCAAGGACTTCTCCATGAAGTTCGTGCCCGTGGGCCAGCGGGAGATGGACCACCTCATCGACGTCTACAACCACATGATGGAGGCGCTGCGGAACGAGCGCGTCAGCCGGCACGAAAAGAGCTTCCTGCTCGAGCGGCTGATTCAGGCCTCCCCGGCCGGCATTCTCATCCTGGATTTCGAAGGCCAGATTGCCGGGGTGAATGCCGCGGCCGAGCGGTTCCTCGGCCAGCGGGCTCCTGAGCTGCTGGGCCAGCTTCCGGCCGCCCTGCCGGGGCCCTGGGGCGCTGCCCTGGGGGCCCTCGCCGAGAACCAGCCGCAGTCGCTGCGCTTGTCGGGGCTGCAGACCTACCGCGCCCACGTGGCCCACTTCCTCGACCGGGGCTTTACGCGGCGCTTCATCGTGCTGGAGGAATTGACCACCGAACTGATTCAGCAAGAGAAGGAGGCGTACGGCAAGCTGATCCGGATGATGTCGCACGAGATTAACAACTCCATCGGGGCCATCAACTCCATCCTGCACAGCTTCCATCACTACGCCCCCCAGCTGGCGCCCACTGACCAGCCCGATTTCACGCAGGCGCTGGACGTGAGCATTGCCCGCAACACCCAGCTGGCCAATTTCATTGCCAACTTTGCCCAGCTCGTGCGGCTGCCGCCACCCGAACCCCGCCCCACCGAGATGCACGCGCTGCTGCGCGGCATCTGCCGGCTGCTGCAGCCCCAAAGCGAAGAGCGCCGCATCCGCTGGCACTTGACGCTGCCGTCCGCCCCGCTGGTGGTGAGCCTGGATGCCCAGCAGCTGGAGCAGGCCCTGCTCAACGTAGCCAAAAACGCCCTCGAAGCCATTGGCCACGACGGCAACGTCTGGGTGCGCACCGCTGCCGACCCGCCCACGGTCGTCATCGAAAACGACGGCCCCGGCCTGACTCCGGAAGTGAGCCGGCGCTTGTTCACGCCTTTTTTCAGCACCAAGCGCGACGGGCAGGGCATCGGCCTGACGCTGGTGCGCGACGTGCTGCTGGCCCACGGCTTCCGGTTCGAGCTCGTGACTTCTCCGCGCGGAACCACCGCGTTCACCGTCTGGCTGGTGCCCGCTGCCTAAGAAGCTGTTCGAGTTAGCCCGGCACCGGCCGGGGGCCCAATACTTTGATTTTGCCGGTTTTACGCAGGGCGGACAACTTCCACGAACACGCTGTGTTTGTTGAGCTTGCCAAACTGCAACAGGCTTTCCCGGATAGCCAGCACTTGGTGGCGGGGGCCCAACACGAGTCCTCCACCACGCCCTTGGGGCAATGTATTCGAAGGTTGCGGGGAAGGCTTGGTTTTTCAGGGCCCCAAGGTTCAGGCCAGGGCCCTGCCTCCAGTCCCTTGCCGGCCCCAGCAGCCGCACGAGCATGGAGATGCCCAAAACACATCAAAGGCCGTCAGAGGAATGTGCGCAGCTTGTTGAGCAACTCGATTTTTAGTTTACAGCGCTTATGCAACGGATTCATCGGTGGCCCGCGGCACGAGCATAAGGACGAATCAGCCTTTAACTGGCTTGCGACACTCAACCTGCTTCAGCCGGGGGCCTCGCAAGCAATCCTTTTGAAAAAAACATTCGGGGCCCCAACGCCGCCCAAGGCAACCCCGCCGGCTGCCCAGCCGAGTATTCCTCACACGGCCGCCTCCCGTTCCCGGCCCGCGATGCGCTATGCTATCACGCCCATCCGCCGCCCGCCGCGGACCTGCGCCGGGTGGCCGGGGCGTTCACCGCGTTGCTGCAGCCCTTGCGCCGCACCCGGCCCCGCGGCCACCGGGCCCTACGCCTATTGCTCGACGACCCCGCCAGCCACGCAGCCGTGGTGGCACACCTCGTGGAGCTGAGCCGGTTTGCCCTCTGGCTCGCCGCTTACTACCACGATTGCCGCACGGCCCTGGGGGCCTGGCGGCAACAGTACCGCCGGGCCCCCAGGGCCGTGCGGGCGCGCATGCGCGCCGCCTACGACCCGCGCGAAGCGGCGGCGCTGCTGAATATTTTGGGCCGCCTCTACGATGAATCGTATGCCGACATGACGCAAATCGTAGCCTTCGGTGCCGATGCCTTCGTGTTGCCCGGTTTCTAAACCAGCCACGCGGCGTTCCCTCCTTCCTGACTTACGGCCGCCACCGGCGCAGCTGGCCATAGGCTGCCACGGGTGGTAGGTTTATTAATTCTGAGACAGTTCCATAAACGCCATCAGCCGTGGGCACGGCTAAAAAACCAGCAGCGCTAAAAACCGGTCGTCGGGCCAAAACTTTTGCGTTGCTGGTTGGCAAAGTAAATTTTATCCAGCCGACTGTTTTAAAAACGAAAACCCCGTTTCCAGGCTGGAAACGGGGTTTTTAGTAGAGGGGATGGGATTCGAACCCACGATGAGCTTGAGACCCATACACACTTTCCAGGCGTGCTCCTTCGACCACTCGGACACCCCTCTGGGTGGTGGCGGGCCGGGCAAAGGTACGGGGCCGGGGCCGGCCGGGCAAGCCTTTGGGGCGGGAAGGTGGCGGTTGGGGCCCGAGGCCTTGCCTCAGGGCGTGATTTCGCCGCGCAGGTCCTGGCCCAGCAGGGCGCGGGTGCGGGCGTCGTCGAGGCCCAGGCCGAGCACAAACATGAGCTTGGTGACGGCTGCCTCGGAGGTGATGTCGTCGCCGCCCACCACGCCCAACCCGGCCAGGGCGGCGCTGGTTTCGTACTTGCCCTGCACCACGCGGCCCTCCACGCACTGGCTCACGTTGAGCAGCCATACGCCGCGCGCGAGGGCCCCGCGCAGGCTGGCCATGAACCAGGGGGCCGTGGGCGCGTTGCCCGAGCCGTAGGTTTCGAGCACGCAGCCGCGCAGGCCGGGCACCCCCAGCACGGCGTCGACCACGGCCGCCGTGATGCCCGGAAACAGGCGCAGCACGGCCACCCCGGTTTCGAGGCGCTCGTGCACGCGCAGGCGGGCGGCGGGCAGCAGCCGGATGCTTTTGTCGCTGAATTCGAGCCCGATGCCGGCGCGGGCCAGCGGCGGGTAGTTTTCGCTTTTGAAGGCCGCGAACTGCTGGCTCTCCACCTTTTTGGCCCGCGTGCCCCGGATCAGCACGTCGTTGAAAAATACGCCCACCTCGGGCACCCGCACGGTGCTGGCGCGGGGGTGGCGGGCGGCCGCGATTTCGAGGGCCGTCACGAGGTTGCGCTGGGCGTCGGAGCGGCTGGCGCCCACCGGCACCTGGGCCCCGGTGAACACCACCGGCTTGCCCAAATGCTCCAGCAGGTAGCTGAGGGCCGCCGCCGAATACGCCATCGTGTCGGTGCCGTGCAGCACCACGAAGCCGTCGAAATCGGCGTAGTGCCGGCCGATGAGCCCGGCCAGAAACAACCAGTCGGCGGGGGCCACGTTGCTGCTGTCGATGGGTTCGGGCAGGCTGAGCAGGGCCAGGCGCAGCGGCAGGCGCGCCAGCTCGGGCATCTGGCGGTCGAGGTGGCGCAGCTCCATCGGGGCCAGCTCGCCGGCGGCGTTGACGGCCATGCCCACCGTGCCGCCGGTGTACACGATGAGCAGGCGCGGGGCGGTGGCGTCGGCGGGGTCGGCCGCGGTGGGCAGCGGCAGCAGGGGAAGGTCGAGGTTCACGCCACAAAATAAGGCCATGCCTTGTTAAGGGTCCGGGCCTGGTAATTTTGTGCCCCGGCCGCGCGGGGGCCCTCCGCTGCTATCTCTGTAATTCTTTGGTTTTTTTATTTGCTATGACGCCCGAATTCACCGCCTCCTCCCCTGCCAAGCCCCTCACCGACGTCGTGCTCATCGGCGCCGGCATTATGAGCGCTACGCTGGGCACGCTGCTCAAAGAGCTGCACCCCGGCCTCACCGTCGAAGTCGTGGAGCGCCTCGACGAAGTGGCGGCCGAAAGCTCCGACGCCTGGAACAACGCCGGCACCGGCCACTCGGCTTTTTGCGAGCTGAACTACACCCCCGAGCGGGCCGACGGCTCCATCGACATTTCCAAGGCCGATAAAATCGCCGAGCAATTCGAGCTGAGCAAGCAGTTCTGGTCCTCGCTGGTCGCCGGCGGCACCCTGCCCGACCCCGGCGCTTTCGTGCACGCCATCCCGCACATGAGCTTCGTGTGGGGCGCGGCCAACGTGGAGTACCTGCGCAAGCGCCACGCCGCGCTGCTGCACTCGCCCCTGTTCCAAGGCATGGAATTCAGCACCGACCCGGCCCAGATTGCCGAGTGGATTCCGCTGGTAATGGCCGGCCGCGACCCCGCCCAGCCCGTGGCCGCCACCCGCATGGGCCTCGGCACCGACGTGAACTTCGGGGCCCTCACCCGCGCCATGTTCGTCCATTTGCAGGCGTTGCCGGGCGTGAAATTCACCCTGGGGCAGGAAGTAACCGGCATCAAGCGCCGCGACGACGGCCGCACCTGGCGGCTGAAAGTGAAGGACCTAACCACCGGCACCAACCGCACGCTGCGGGCCCGGTTCGTGTTCATCGGGGCCGGCGGCGGCTCGCTGCCGCTGCTCGAAAAGTCGGGCATTCCGGAGGCCAGCGGCTTCGGCGGCTTCCCCGTCAGCGGCCAGTGGCTGAAGTGCCTGAACCCCGAAGTGGTGGCCCGCCACGACGCCAAAGTGTACGGCAAGCCGGCCGTGGGCTCGCCGCCCATGTCGATGCCCCACCTCGACACCCGCCAGATCAACGGCCGCCGGGAGCTGCTGTTCGGGCCCTACGCGGGCTTCAGCACCAAGTTCTTAAAAAAGGGCTCCTACACCGATTTGTTCCGCTCGATTGAGCTGGGCAACATCCGGCCGCTGCTCTACGCCGGGGCCCGCAACCTGGGCCTCACGCGCTACCTCATCGGCCAGGTGCTCCAAACGCCCACCGAGCGCATCGCCGCCCTGCGCGAGTATTACCCCGAAGCCAACCCCGCCGACTGGCAGCTCGCCGTGGCCGGCCAGCGCGTGCAGGTCATCAAAAAAGATAAGAAGCAAGGCGGTGTGCTGGAATTCGGCACCGAGGTCGTCACCTCGGCCGACGGCAGCATTGCTGCCCTGCTCGGGGCTTCGCCCGGGGCCAGCACGGCCGTGGCCATCATGCTCGACCTCGTGCAGCGCTGCTTCCCCGCGCAGTCGGCCACGCCCGAGTGGCAGGCCAAATTCCACGAATTGGTGCCCTCCTTCGGCAAAAAGCTGGCCGACGACCCGGCGCTGTGCCTCGCCGTGCGCCAGCGCAGCCAAGACGTGCTGCACGTGGTGCCGGTGTAAGCTAAACGTCTTTCATGTCATCCTGAACGCAGTGAAGGATCTGAGGACGATGAAGCGGCTCACAGTAAATGATTGCTGTGAGCCGTTTTATCGTCCTCCGATCCTTCACTGCGTTCAGGATGACAAAGGGGCAGGCTATTTTGCGTTCAGCTGGCTCTCCACTTCGCGGTCCAGCTCGTTGTACCATGCCTCTCCGTATTTGCGGATCAGCGGCTCTTTGAGGAACTGGTACACCCGCACGCCCAGGTGGGCCCCGAAGGCGCAGGCCGGCGAGCAGATGCCCCAGCGGTCGTAGTTCAGGGCTTCAAAGTCCTCGTACTTGGTGATGCGAATCGGGTAGAGGTGGCAGCTGATGGGCTTTTTGAACGTGGTGGCCCCGGCCAGGTAGGCTTCTTCGATGCCGCATTTCAGAATGCCCTTCCCATCGTATAAGGCATAAGCGCACTCCCGGTCGCCGATGGTGGTGGTGCTGTAGTCGCCCTCCCAGTCCTTGATGTAGAGGCCCTGCTCGGCGATGGCCTGGCGGCCGGCCTCGGTCAGGAACGGCTTGATGTGGTCGTACTCGGCCTCTAGAATCTTTAGCTCAGCTTCTTCCAGGGGGGCCCCCAGGTCGCCTTCCACGCAGCAGGCGCCTTTGCAGGCGTCGAGGTTGCAGACGAAAAAATTATCGGCGACGTCGTCGGAAATAACCGTTTGCTGGATAATAATCATACCGCAAAGATACCGCGCCGCGAAGCGGGCCGGGGTTGCAGGCCGCCCCGCCCCGGGGTTACCTTTGTAAATACCGCCAAATCGGCGGTTCTCTCCCGATGGCATTAGATTATCTTTCCCTGCTCAACCCCTCCCAGGCCGGCGCGGTGATGCAGACCGAGGGCCCCTGCATGATTATCGCCGGGGCCGGCTCGGGCAAAACCCGGGTCCTCACCTACCGCATCGCCCACCTGCTGGAGCAGGGCGTGAGTCCGTTCAACATCCTGGCCCTCACCTTCACCAACAAGGCCGCCAAAGAGATGCGCGCCCGCGTGGAAAAGGTGGTGGGCCCCAACGCGCGCAGCCTCTGGATGGGCACCTTCCACTCGGTGTTCGCCAAAATTCTGCGCTCGGAGGCCGACAAGATCGGCTACCCGCGCAGCTTCACCATCTACGACACCCAGGACTCGAAAACGCTCATCGGCCAGATTGTCAAGGAGTTGGAGCTCGACGACAAGCTGTATAAGCCGGGCCTGGTGCTGGGCCGCATCTCATCGGCCAAGAACAAGCTGATTTCGGTGGGCCAGTACCTGGGCGACGCCGCCATCAAGGCCGACGACGAGGCGGCGCTGCGGCCCAAGATCGGGGTGCTCTACCAGCAGTACCAGCAGCGCTGCTTCAAGGCCGGCGCGATGGACTTCGACGACCTGCTCTTCAACACCAACGTGCTGTTCCGCGAGCACGCCGACGTGCTGAACAAGTACCAGAACATGTTCCGGTTCGTGATGGTGGACGAGTACCAGGACACCAACTACTCGCAGTACCTCATCACCCGCAAGCTGGCGGCCAAGGAGCGGAACATTTGCGTGGTGGGCGACGACGCGCAGAGCATCTACGCCTTCCGCGGGGCCGACATCACCAACATCCTCAACTTCGAGAAGGATTACCCGGAATTGCAGGTGTTCAAGCTGGAGCAGAACTACCGCTCCACCAAAAACATCGTGAAGGCGGCCAACTCGGTCATCAAAAACAACCAGGCGCAGCTGCGCAAGGACGTGTTTTCGGAGAACGAGGAAGGCACGCTGATCGAAGTCATCAAAGCCGCGTCGGACAACGAGGAGGGCAAGCTGGTGGCCACCAGCATCTTCGAGGACAAGATGAACGGGCACTTGTCGTACGACAACTTCGCCATCCTCTACCGCACCAACGCCCAGAGCCGGGCCATGGAGGAGGCCCTGCGCAAGCTCAACATCAAGTACAAAATCGTTGGGGGCCTGTCGTTCTACCAGCGCAAGGAGATCAAGGATTTGGTGGCCTACCTGCGCCTGACGGTGAACCAGAACGACGAGCAGGCCCTGCGGCGCGTCATCAACTACCCCAAGCGCGGCATCGGCGACACCACCATCAGCAAGCTCGTGGCCACGGCCGAGGCCGCCAACCACAGCCTGTGGGAAGTGGTGGCCAACGCCGACCAGTTCGTGCCGGCGCGCATCTCGAACCCGGTCGTCACGTTTGCCGAGAACATCAAGGCCTACACGGCCCTGGCGGCCCGCGAAGATGCCTTTGAGGCCGCCAAGTTCATCGCCAAAAATTCGGGCATGATCGAGGAATTGTACTCGGACAAAAGCATCGAGGGCCTTTCGCGCTACGAG
The DNA here is from genome assembly GCA_025353745.1 of Hymenobacter sp. Lineage (GTDB taxonomy): Bacteria > Bacteroidota > Bacteroidia > Cytophagales > Hymenobacteraceae > Hymenobacter. The sequence continues at coordinate 408 of JANXOE010000061.1, read as the reverse complement.
AACATCCAGGAATTGCTCAACGGCATCAAGGAGTACGTGGACGACCCCGAGCGCGAGGACAAGTCACTGGGGGCCTTTTTGCAGGACATTGCGCTGGTGACGGATTCGGACCTGAAGGACGCCGCGCAGGACGGCGAGGCCGTGACGCTGATGACCATCCACTCGGCCAAGGGCCTGGAGTTCCGCAACGTGTTCATCGTGGGCATGGAGGAAAACCTGTTTCCGAGCCAGATGATGATCACCTCGCGGGCCGACCTGGAGGAGGAGCGGCGGCTGTTTTACGTGGCCATCACCCGGGCCGAGAAGAAGCTGACGCTCAGCTACGCCACCTCGCGCTACCAGTGGGGCAACCTGCGCAGCGCGGAAAAGAGCCGGTTTTTGGACGAAATCGATCCGGCTTACGTTCAT